>JBFGJL010000107.1:0-5790 GCA_041577235.1 Acidimicrobiia bacterium
GAGGCCAAGGCCAACTGGAACACCGAGGACATGGTGGTCGAGGTGGTTCGACAGTTGTTGGGCGAGCTGGGCTACGAGGTGACCGACCCCCGTCAGAACGAGCTGGCCCCGCCGGTGTTCTATCTGGATCTGGCCGCCGGCGAGGACGACTTCTGGATCAACGGTTGGTTCCCGAACCACACCCGCTTCCTGGACGGCGACCTGCCGGACGGCAGCAAGGTCGGCGATCACGTGTCGGTGGTGGGAGAGCAGGTCAAGGCCGGAGCCCTGCAGGGCTACCTGGTCGACAAGAAGACGGCCGACGAGCACGGCATCACCACCCTCGACCAGATCGCCAACGACGACGCCCTGCGGGAACTGTTCGACCTGGACGGGAACGGCCAGGCCGACATCCTGGGCTGCAACGATGGGTGGGGCTGCCAGCTGATCATCAACGACACCATCGCCGCCATCGGCGACGACAAGCTGGAGCAGATCTCGGGCGAGTACTCCGCGCTGTTCGCCGATGCTGCTTCGCGGGTGGCTGCTGGCGAGCCGACCCTCGTCTACACCTGGACGCCCAACTACACGGTGGCGACGCTGATTCCGGGTGAGAACGCGGTGTGGATCGGCGTCGAGAATCCCGTCGAGGGCCAGGAGACAGCCGCCGAGGTCCCCGCCGGCCAGTGTGTGGCCGATCCCTGCACCATGGGCTTCGCCCCGGCCGACATCTTGATCGTGGCCAACAACGACTTCCTGGCCGAGAACCCGGCTGCGCAGAAGCTGTTCGAGCTGTTCACGATCAGCGTGGCCGACATCAACGCCCAGAACCTACTGATGAACGAGGGCGCCGACACGGCGTCCGATGTCCAGCAGCACGCCGCCGACTGGATCGCGGCCAACCGCGCCCAGGTCGACGACTGGCTGGCCCAAGCCCGGGCCGCCGCCGGCTGAGACTCGACCGGCTCCGATCGCGACGGGACCCCTCGGGGTCCCGTCGGCGCGTGCCGTGGCCGACCTTCCAGGCCCGGCCCTCGCGACCGATCGTGGCGGCACCGATCGACCGGATGGGAGCCGGCGTCCGGGTCAGCGGGAGGCACCGACCTTCTGCTCGTCCTTGGCTTCCGCCGCCCGCTCTCGATCGGCCGCGATCATCTCTCGGTTGGCGCGGCCGCTGAGGATGTGACCGATGCGGCCGAGCAGGCTGCGGCGGGCCGGGCCCGGCTCGGTGGAGGCCGGAGTCTCCGAGAGCCGATCCAGGATGACGGCGATGATGAGCACCGCCACCCCGGACGACACCGCCAGCGAGACGTTGAGAGTGTTGACCCCCCGGAGGATCAGCTGGCCGAGCCCGCCGCCGGCGATGAGGGCGACGATGACCACCATCGAAAGGGCCATCAAGAGGGTCTGATTGAGGCCGGCCATTATGGCCGGGCGGGCCAGGGGAAGCTGCACGTCCCTGAGAACGGTGCTCTCCTTGGATCCAAAGGCCCGGGCCGCCTCGACCACGTCGGCCGGCACCTGGCGGATGCCGAGGTTGGTGAGCCGCACGATCGGGGGCAGGGCGAAGATCATGGCGCAGATCACCCCCGGGGTGGTCCGAGTTCCGAAGAAGAAGACGATCGGGATGAGGTACACGAACGGGTGGATGGTCTGCATGGCGTCCAGCACCGGCCGGATCACCGCCCACGCTCCGTCTCGTTTGGCGGCGAGGATGCCCAACGGGATGCCGACGATGACGCAGATCACCACCGCCACGATGATCATGCCCAGCGTCTGCATGGTGAACTGCCAGAACTCGTCGCCCAACAGGCCACACAGGACCAGCCCGAGGGCGCTGCCCACGCCGATCTTCCAGTTGCGGAGCCGCCAGCCGATCAGCCCGACCAGCGCCACCATCACGAACCACGGCAACCGCAACATGATCCCGGTGCTGGGGTCGATCAAGAACCCGAGCAGCTGGTCGAACGGCCACCGGATGGCGTCGAACAACCAGCTCAGGTTGACCGACAGCCAGTTCACCGCCGACTCGGCCCACTCCCCCAGCGGGAACTCCCACCGGTCGAGGAACCGATTGTCGGTGAACGGAACGTCGGCTTGGCCCAGGACCATGCGACTCACGTGTTCACCTCCTGCATCTCCCGTTGGGCAATGGGGTCGTCCACCACCTCCACCGCCCCCAGACTGGCCATCAAGTCGATCGGATCCACCATCCCCCGCAGTCTTCGGTCGGCCCCGACGATCGCCACCGGCATGCCTCTTCCCGACAGGTGGAACAAGCCGGCCAGAGGAGTGTCGGCCACCGCCATCGGGAACTCACGATCCATGGCGGTGGCGACGGTGCCGTCACCTAGCTGATCGCGGAAGACATAGCCGACCGGGCTCTCGGCCTCGTCGATCACGAACGCTCCTTCGTGGGGCTCGGTGTAGCAGCTCTCGTGCGAAGCAGCCCGGCACACCGAGTGATCGGCCATCACCGCCCGGGCGTAGGCGGCTTCGGTGTCGGCCGAGATCGTGGGAGCCGGCTTCATCACATAGGTGGCCTTCAGGACCTTGGCATGGTCGACGTCGGCCATGAAGTCGGCCACGTAGTCGTCCTCGGGGCTGGTGACGATGTCGGTGGGCGTACCCACCTGCACCACCCGTCCCGCCTTCATGATCATCACCCGGCTCCCGACCCGCAACGCCTCGTTGAGGTCGTGGGTGATGAAGAGGATGGTCTTCTGCAGCTCGCCTTGTAGCTCCAGCATCTCGTTCTGCATCTGGCGCCGGATCAGCGGATCCAGCGCACTGAAAGCCTCGTCCATCAAGAGGATGTCGGCGTCGGTGGCCAGGGCCCGAGCCAGACCCACCCGCTGCTGCATGCCGCCGGAGAGGTTGTGGGGATAGCGGTCGGCCCATTCCTCCAGCCCCACCTGCTGGAGCGCATTGCGCGCCTTCTCGTGGCGATCGGGAAGGTCCAGCCCCTGTACCTTGAGACCAAAGGCGACGTTGTCCACCACCGACATGTGGGGGAACAGGGCGAAGTGCTGGAACACCATCGACATCTTCTCCCGCCGCACCTGGCGCATCCGGGCGGCGTCGTATCCGGTGATGTCCTCCGCGTCGACCACCACCGACCCGGCGGTGGGCTCGTGGATGCGGTTGACACAGCGGATCAAGGTGGACTTGCCGGAGCCCGACAACCCCATCACCACGAAGATCTCGCCCTGCTCGATGTTCACCGAGACGTCGGCCACGCCCACCACGTTGCCGGTCTCGCGGGCGATGTCGGCATTGGACGCACCCGATCGAAGCATGGAGAGGGCGGGCCCGGCGGCATCCTTCCCGAAGATCTTGACGACGTGCCGAAGCTCGATCTGGGCCACCTGCTCTCCTCCGATCCGGTGCTTGGACCATAGCGCCCTGGCCGTTCCGCCGCCGCAGGCACTCCGTCCGACCGTTCCACGATGCGGCAACGTCTCGCCTGGTGATATGCTCGCCGCCGGTCGGGCTCGGTGCCCGACCCCATCCCACAGCAGCCCACCGGGCCGGCGAGGAGGAACGCAGTGACCACCGGAACCCCCTCCGTTCCCAGCGATCTCGAGATCGCCCAGGCCGCCAAGATCCTGCCCATCACCGAGATCGGCCGTCAGCTGGGTCTGGAGGAGAGTGAGCTGATCCCCTACGGATCGACCAAGGCCAAGGTCCACCTCGACGCCCTCCGCCGACTGGGAGGCGCCACCCTCGGCAAATACGTCGATGTGACCGCCATCACTCCGACCCCGCTGGGGGAGGGCAAGACCACCACCACTATCGGGCTGGTCCAAGGACTGGGGAGCCTCGGCCACCGGGCCATCGCCAGCATTCGCCAGCCGAGCATGGGACCCACCTTCGGGATCAAGGGCGGCGCCGCCGGGGGCGGCTACAGCCAGGTGGTACCGATGGACGAGTTCAACCTTCACCTGACCGGCGACATCCACGCCATCTCCGCCGCCCACAACCTGGTGGCGGCCGCCATCGACGCCCGCTGGTACCACGAAGGGCGTCTCACCGACACGCAGCTCTCCGATCTGGGCCTGCGGCGGCTGGCCATCGACCCGGATCGTCTCACCTGGCGCCGGGTGGTGGACGTGAACGATCGGGCGCTCCGCAACATCGTGATCGGCCTGGGAGGAGCTGCCGATGGCCGGCCCCGGGAAACCGGCTACGACATCTCGGTCGCCAGCGAGCTCATGGCCATCCTGGCGCTGGCCGACGGCTCCGACTTCGGCTCGGCCCTCCGCAACCTGCGAGAGCGATGCGGGCGGGTGGTGGTGGGAACCTCCAAGGGGGGCGACCCGATCACGCTGGAGGACTTGGGGGTGGCGGGGGCGGTGACCGTGCTGATGCGGGACAGCCTGCATCCCACCCTCATGCAGACCTTGGAGGGCCAGGCCGCCTTCGTCCATGCCGGGCCCTTTGCCAACATCGCCCACGGGAACTCGTCGATCCTGGCCGACCGGTTGGCACTCCACCTGGGCGACTACGTGGTCACCGAGTCCGGCTTCGGGGCCGACATGGGAATGGAGAAGTTCTTCGACATCAAGTGCCGGGTCTCGGACCTGAAGCCCAACTGTGTGGTCCTGGTGGCCACCGTCCGAGCCTTGAAGACCCACGGTGGCGGCCCCCGGGTGGTGGCGGGTCGTCCTCTCGACCGGGCCTACACGGAGGAGAACCTGCCCTTGCTCCGGGCAGGATTGGCCAACCTGCAGGCCCACATCGCCAACGTCCAACGGTTCGGCGTCCCGGTGGTGGTGGCAGTGAACACCTTCCCCACCGACACGAGGCGCGAGCTGGAGCTGGTGGCCGAGGCGGCGATGGAGAGCGGGGCCACCGCCGCCGTCACCGCCGACCATTGGGCGCGAGGCGGCGAGGGAGCCCGGGAGCTGGCCGAGGCGGTGGTGGAGGCCTGCCGACAGCCGTCTCGTTTCACGTTCCTGTACCCGCTCGAGCGCAGCATCAAGGAGAAGATCGAGATCATCGCCCGCGAGATGTACTCGGCCGGATCGGTCGAGTACTCACCGACCGCCGATCGCCAGATCGCCGAGTACGAGCGGGCCGGCTTCGGCTACCTCCCGATCTGCATGGCCAAGACTCATCTCTCCATCAGTCACGATCCCTCACTGAAGGGAGCGCCCACCGGCTACACGCTGCCGGTGCGAGAGGTGCGAGCGTCGGTGGGGGCGGGTTTCATCTACCCGCTCCTGGGGGAGATGCGGACCATGCCGGGCCTCGGCACCAAACCGGCCTTCATGAACGTCGACATCGACCGCGACGGCAACGTGGTCGGGTTGTTTTGACCTCAGTGGCGTCGCCTCGTCCGCCGGGGAGCCGTCTTCTCGCGGAAAGAGACCCTCCCCAGCCGGTTCTCGATCTCGTGCCGGGCGGGTGCCGGCCCCGCCGCCACCCCGGCATCCACCCGGGCACGGATGGCGGCGATGTGGTCGAACGAGGAGCCGCAGCACGCCCCGACGATGCGGGCCCCGGCCCGGACCGCCAGCTCGGCATAGTCGGCCATCGCCTCGGGACCGGTCGGATACGACAGGTCTCCCTCTTTGTACAGAGGGATGCCGCAGTTCCCCTTCGCCACCACCACCGCTCCCGGGGCGGCAGTGGCGATGGCGCCGGTCGCCAGGACCACGTCGGCCGGACCCACCCCGCAGTTGGCCCCCACCGCCTGCGGGGGCCGGTCGGTCGCACCCCACCAGCGGCCGAAGTCGCTGGGCGAGATACCCATCATCGTGTGGCCGTTGGTGTCGAAGCTGAGGGTCGCCACCACCGGCAGACCGA
>JBFGJL010000108.1:0-5786 GCA_041577235.1 Acidimicrobiia bacterium
CCGGTGCACGTCGATCTCGAGCTCGGCTTCCAGTCCCAGCGCTCGGGTGAGCATGCTGCGGTGGGGGTGGGTGGCGACGTCTTCGGGACGGATCTTCCCGGCCGCCAGGTACTCGGCGACCAGGGAATGGTCGGTGGTCAGCTGGCGGAGGAACCCTCGTCGGAGCAGGTAGGCCCGGCTGTCCCCCACGTGGGCCAGGTGGGCCGTGCCGTCGGCGTCGACCGCCGCCACCGTCATGGTCGTGCCCATCCCCGCCAGGCCGGGCCGGCGTTGGATCTCTTCCATGATGGCGGCGTTGCCGGCCCGGACCCGGTCCTCGGCCGTGGGCCCGGCCTCCTGAGCCGACTCCACCGCCAGACCGCTCGCCACCTCACCCGCGACGTGTCCTCCCATGCCGTCGGCGACGATCAGCAAGGCACCCTCCTCGGAGCGTCCGGCCCCGGCGGGATGGACGGCGTCCTGATTGGACGTTCGCACCCTCCCCCGGTGGGTCCCGGTGGCCCAGAGGAAGTTCACCTCACCTCCAAGACCGTCTTGCCGATCTGCACGGCGTCGCCCTTGCTCAAGCCCAGCGGCGAACTCACTCGCCTCCCGTTGACATAGGTCCCGTTGGTGCTGCCCAAATCGCTCAGCAACAGCTTGCCGTCCCGGCTGGTCAGCCGCACGTGGAACTCGGAGGCGTAGGGATCGTCCAGCACGATGTCGGCCTCCCCACTCCTTCCCAGCACGACCACGTCCTTGACGGTGAAGTCGAGCCCGGCCTGGGTGTCGGAGCGCACCACCACCAGCTCGGTTCCGGCCCGCTTGGCGGTCTTGGGCTCGTTCATGCCGAGGTGGGCGGCGATGGCCCGACCCATCTGCCACACGAACAAGTAGACGAAGGCAACGAAGATCAACTTGAGGATGGTGAGCAGCAGCGCCGGCATGGCGGTCCTCAGGCCGTTCGGAAGGTGTACGTGGCCGGCCCGAACGACACCACCGTTCCCGACGGCAGCAGCTCGGGAGCGGCGATCGGTTCTCCGTCGATCAGGGTGCCGTTGGCGGAGTCGAGGTCCTGGATGAAGGCCTGGCCGGCCTCTCGCCAGATGAGGGCATGCCGGCGGCTCACGCCCGGGTCTTCGATGTTGACGTCGCAGGCGGAGGAGCGGCCCACCAGCGACCGGTTGTAGCGCAGAGCCAAGCGGTGGCGGCCCACCAGGAAGGACCAGGCAGCCGGTTCGCCCGGACGTACCTCGGCGTGCACCTCGACGCTGCCGCTGGACACTCGGTCGTCCAGCTGGAGGATGACCGCGGCCGGGCCCTCCAGCCGCCAGCCGCGGTCGGCGGCCAGCTCTTCCACCGAGGCGGCCAGCTCCTGGGCCAGCGAGGGGGGCAAACCCCGGTCGGCCAGGTCGGCCGGGTTCACGTGCAAGGTGTAGAGGTTGGCGGTACCGGGTCCGGCCGGGGTGGGAAAGACGGCCAGATCGGCCTCCCGGGCGAGGCGGACCCCCAGCTCCACCGGGTGGAGGTGCCCGCGAAAGACCCGCCCGGCCAGCCCGTCCACCAGCTGCTCGAGCCGTCGTTCGAGGTCGCGAACCAGCTTCACGAGCACAGTGTAGAGAGGGGGTACCCGGAACCGAGCGGGCGGCTCCGTGGTACGATGCCCCGCCCCGCCGGGCCATCACGGGCGAGTGGCGGAATTGGCAGACGCGCAGGATTCAGGTTCCTGTGGGCAACAGCCCGTGGGGGTTCAAGTCCCCCCTCGCCCACAACGTGTTCCCCAGAGATCTCAGCCCGCGGCGACGCCGCCGCCGGCGCCGCTTGGTCGTGCCGCTGGTGGCGGCGCTGCTGTTGTTGGTGCTGTGGGCGGCCACTTCGATCAGATCCGACACCCGGGCGCTGGTGGAGTTCTTCGACACCGCCCAACTGCAGGCGGAGGAACAGGCCGCCGCCGCCGCTTCTCTCCAGGCCGCCCTCGGCGACCTCCGCGACGGCGATCGCGACATGTTGCTCACCCGCCTCCAGTCGATCCACGCCGGCCTGGACGAGTCGATCGCCGCCATGGAAGCGGTGGACGTCCCCCCCGACGGGATCGGGGCGGCCCATCTGTTCGATCTGGCCCTCGACCAGTGGCAACTGGGAGTGGAAGCGTTCGAACCGGCCCTGCTGGCGGTGGTGGACGAACCCCAGTCGGAGCGGGCGGTGGAAGAGCTCGGCGCCGCCTTGCAGGAGCTGCGAGTGGGCGACTTGGTGTATCTGCGGTTTCTGTCCGAGTCGGCCCCGCTCTGGCCGGAGCTGGACGTGGAGACCCCGCCCAGCTTCCCGGAAGTGGCCATGGTTCCGGCCACCCTCACCCTCTCCCAGGCGCCCACCCGGATTGCGGTGCTGGCCAGGGCCAACCCCGATCTGCGCTTGCGGGCCGATCTGCGCCTCTCCCAGGTGAGCTTCGAGCCGGCCGACGTGGTCAATCCGGACGGCGATCGGGTGGTCCCGGCCACCGACACGCTGGCGGTGACGGTGGTGGTGGAGAACGCCGGCAACGGCGATGAGGAGAGCCGGTCGCTGACCGCCCGCCTCGAGTCGGAAGGCACGGTGGTGGCGGTCGAGCAGATGCAGACCGAGGCGCTCGCCCCGGGTTCCTCGACCACGCTCAGCTTCCCGGCCTTTGCGGTGATGGAGGGATCTTCCTACCGGTTGGAGCTGCGGCTGTCCATCGTCGAACAGGAAGTCGACGTCGAGAACAACCTGGCGGTCATTCCCTTCATCGTCAACGCCCGGCCCTGATTCGACTCCAGTTAGCATCGCCGGATGCTCGACCCGGCTCTTCTCCGCGACACCCCCGATCTCTTGCAGGTTTCGCTCCGCCGACGGGGATTGAAGGTGGATCTGGCGGAGCTGACCGACCTGGATGCTCGTCGCCGGGATGTCCGCCGCCAGGCCGAGGAGGTGCGGGCCGAGCAACGCTCCGCCGGTAAGCAGATCGCCAATCTGGAGGGAGAGGCGCGGGAAGAGGCGATCGCCGCCGCCGGGCGGCTGGCCGAGCGCTACAAGCAGCTGGTGGACGAGGCCGACCAGCTCGACGAGGAGTTCGAGCGGCGCTGGATCCCCCTTCCCAACCTGGTCCACGAGAGCGCCGCCGAGGGGCTGACCGACGAGGACGCGGTCGAGATCAGCCGGTGGGGCGAGCCGCCGTCGTTCGATTTCACCGTGCAGGACCATCAGGACCTGGGCGAGGCGCTGGACATCATCGACGTGGAGCGGGGCGTGCGGGTGTCGGGCTCGCGCTTCGCCTACCTCAAGGGGGAGGCGGCGCTGCTGGAGTTCGCCCTGGTGCGGTGGGCGCTGGAGCGGCTCACCGATCGCGCGTTCACCCCGGTGGTACCGCCGGTGCTGGTGCGGGAGCAGGCTCTGTTCGGGACCGGGTTCTTTCCCGGCGACCGGGAGCAGATCTATGCGGTCGAAGCCGACGATCTCTACCTGATCGGCACCTCGGAGGTGAGCCTGGCCGCCCTCCACATGGACGAGATCCTGGCCGAGGAGGACCTGCCTCTGCGCTACGCCGGCTTCTCGTCGTGCTTTCGGCGGGAGGCGGGCACCTATGGGAAGGACACCCGCGGCATCTTCCGGGTCCACCAGTTCGACAAGGTGGAGATGTTCTCCTTCTGCCATCCGGACCGCTCGTGGGAGGAGCACGATCTGCTGCTGTCGATCGAGGAGAGCCTGGTGCGGGAGCTGGAGATCCCCTACCGGGTCGTGAACATCGCCGCCGGCGATCTGGGCGCCTCCGCCGCCAAGAAGTACGACATCGAGGCGTGGATTCCCAGCCAGGGCACCTACCGGGAGCTGACCTCCTGCTCGAACACCACCGACTACCAGGCGCGGCGCCTGAAGGTGCGGTTGAAGGGGGAGAGGGGCAACGTACCGGTCCACACCCTGAACGGCACGGCAGTGGCGGTGGGTCGGACCCTGCTGGCGATCATCGAGAACAACCAGCAGGAGGACGGCTCGGTGCTGGTGCCGGAGGTGCTGCGACCCTACGTCGGGTTCGACCGCATCAGCCCGTGACCGACGGGCTGGATTCCCGCCAGGTCTTCGCCCGCATCGCCCGCCGCTACGACCTCCTGAACACGGTCCTGTCGATGGGTCGCGAACAGTCGTGGCGCCGGCGGGGCGCCGCCTTTCTGCCCCCCGGGCCGGTGTTGGACCTGGGTGCCGGCACCGGCACCGCCGCCCCGGTGCTGGCGCCGCGCCGGGTGGTGGCGCTGGACCCGGTGACCGAGATGCTGACCCTCAACCCGATGGCCGAGCGGGTGGTGGGGGTGGGGGAGCAGCTGCCCTTCGCCGCCGGCTCGTTCGAGGGGGTCTTTTCGGCCTACGTGTTCCGCAACCTCACTTCGATCGAGGCCACGCTGGCCGAGATCCATCGGGTGTTGCGGCCGGGCGGGGTGTGCGTGGTGGTGGACCTGGGCCGGCCCCGGCGGGCCGCTCTGGCCCGCCTCCACCGGGCGGGGACGGCGGTGGTGCTGCCGCTGGCGGGAGCCACGATCGGGGCGCGGGAGGAGTATCGCTACCTGCACCATTCCCTCGACCGCCTTCCACGACCGGAGGTGCTCTTCGAAGGGGCTCCGCTCCGTTTGGATCGGGTGTGGCGGATGGGTCCGCTGGGGTTCGTCTACGCGGCGGTGCTGCGCAAGGGCTGACCGAGACCGTGCACCCTGCCGTCGAACACCTGCCTCGCGTCGCTTCCTCGACTGACGGCTCCGGCCAGGCGCTCCTGCGGCACCCGGAGCGAGTCGCTTAGGGCTGCTTCCTTCCGGACCTGACCCGGTTCACGATGCCCCGCCGCGCAGGACCCGACCTTCATCACCGCCCTTCGAGGGCTGACCCACGAGGTGGAACGCCCTCGGGCAGGGAGTTCAGCCCCGCATGTAGAGGACTTCGGGTACAGGACACCCCTAACGCCCCGCCTAGCACGGTCGCCGGCCATCGTACCCGGGTCGGGCAGGTGACCCGGCGGGCGGAGGGAGCGGGATTTGAACCCGCGAGGCGGCTCACACCACCTACACGCTTTCCAGGCGTGCGCACTAGGCCAGACTATGCGATCCCTCCCAGAGGGCTTTTCGTGTATTCCGCCGTGGCTTCCTTCCAAGATGCGATGGGCCGGGCGCTGGCGGAGGCGAGGCTCGCCCTCGACCACGGCGACGTCCCGGTGGGGGCGGTGCTGCTCGATCCGGCCGGTGCGGTGGTCGCCGCCGACCACAACCGCCGGGAGCAGCTGTCCGATCCGACCGCCCACGCCGAGATGCTGGTCCTGTCGGCTGCCGCCCGCGCCAGGGGCGACTGGCGGCTGAGCGGACACTCGCTGGTGGTCACCTTGGAGCCCTGTTCGATGTGCGCCGGGGCGGCGGTGAACGCCCGGCTGGAGCGAATCGTCTACGGCGCCGCCGACCCCAAGGCGGGAGCTGCTTGGAGCCTCTACAACATCCCCCAGGATCGACGCCTCAACCATCGCTGCGAGTTGGAGGCCGGGGTCCTCGAGGAGGAATGCGGGGCGCTGCTGCGCGAGTTCTTCGAAGGAAGACGGTGATCCGCTTCGGTACAATCCCCCGTTCCGGAGGGATCGCATAGTCCGGCCTAGTGCGCGGCACTCGAAATGCCGTAGGGGGTTACCACCCTCTCGTGGGTTCGAATCCCACTCCCTCCGCCTGGTTTGCCTCCCTCGCCCTCTTGGTAACCTGCCTGGGCATGCCGCCGGAGGACACCGGCGGCGAGGAGAGGTGGCCGAGTGGTCGAAGGCGCTCGCCTGC
>JBFGJL010000109.1:0-5784 GCA_041577235.1 Acidimicrobiia bacterium
AGGAAGGCCTCCACCAGGCCCGGATCACCGCTCAAGTGGGCGAGCACCCGCAGTTCGATCTGTGAGTAGTCGGCGATGATGAACGTCCAACCGGGCCGAGGAATGAACGCCCGCCGGACCGTTCGCCCTGTCTCCGAGCGGACAGGGATGTTCTGCAGGTTGGGCCGGTCGGACGACAGACGGCCGGTGGCGGCGGCCATCTGGTTGAAGCGGGTGTGGATGCGGCCGTCGGCCGAGATCAGCGGCAGGTACCCGTCCACGTAGGTGGAGCGCAGCTTCTCCAGCTCCCGGTAGCGGAGCAGGTGAGCCACGATCGGGTGGGCGTCGGCCAGCTTGGACAGCACCGAGGCGTCGGTGGAGGGCACCCCTTTGGCCGTCTTCTTCAACACCGGCAGCTGAAGCCGCTCGAACAGCACCTCTCGCAGCTGGTTGGTGGAGTTGATGTTGAAAGGCTCGCCCGCCTCTCGATGGATGTCCCGCTCCAGTGTGTCGAGCTGGTCGCGCAAGCTCTCCCCCAGTTCCTCCAGGTAGCCCCGGTCGACCCCGATCCCGGCCGCCTCCATCCGGGCGAGGACCGGCACCAACGGCGCCTCCATCCGATCGAACAGCTCCGATTCGTCTCGCTGTTCCAGCTCGTCTCGCAACGCGCCGGCCAGGCGGCCGACCACCACCGTTCGCCGTCCCGCCTCCTCCAGGTCGGGCCCGCCGTCGAAGTCGAGGGTGGGCTGGGCACCCTCGTCGGTGGCCCGATCGGGGGACACCAGCTCCACCCCCAGATAGCGGGCGGCCAACTCGTCCAGGTCGTAGGCGCGGGAAGCCGGCTGCAGGACATAGGCGGCGAGGGCGGTGTCCATCGTCAGCCCCTCCACGGCCCGGCCCTGGGCCACGATCTCACGCACCAGGTCCTTGCCGTCGTGGAGTACGGTGGCAACCCCCTGATCGCCGATGGCCGCGAGGATCGGCTCGGCCGATTCCCACGGCACGAAGGCCACCCGGTGATCGCTCTCCGGTATGCACAAACCAACGATGCCTTCGTCCCACACCGGCTCCACCACCAGCGGATCGTGCCGGGCCAGCTCGGCGACCCGCTCCTGATCGACCAGGCGGTGCACCTCGACCTCCAGCACCTCCCCCACCACGGCGCTCTCGCCCCACAGGTCGGCCAGCTCATCGAACAACGAATGGAACTCGAGGCTCTCGAACAGCTTCTTGGTGGCGTCCCGGTCCCAGGGGCGACGGGCCAGGTCGGAGGGCTCCACCCCCACCTCCAGGTCGTCCACCAGGCGAATCAGCTGCCGGTTGAGGAACACCTGATCGCGGGCGGCGGCCAGGTTCTCCCGCAACCTGGGGGTCTGCTCGTCGAGATGCTCGTAGATGCCCTCCAACGAGCCGTACCCTCCGACGAGCTTGGCGGCGGTCTTCTCCCCCACTCCCGGCACCCCGGGCAGGTTGTCGGACGTGTCGCCCCGCAAGGCGGCGTAGTCGGTGTACTGGTCGGGCCGGACGCCGTAGCGCTCCTCCACCCAGGCCCGGTCGGCCAGCACCGTGTCGGAGATGCCGCGGCGGGTGTAGAGGACCTGCACGTGGTCGTCGACCAGTTGGAAGCTGTCGCGGTCGCCGGTGACCACCATCACCTCCCAGCCCCGTGCCACCGCCTCGGCGGCCACGCTGGCGATGACGTCGTCCGCCTCGTAGCCCTCCTCCTGCAGCTGCGGATAGCCGAGGGCGTCCAGTACCTCGCGGATGAGAGGCAGCTGGCTGCGGAAGGCGTCGGGAGCTGCCGTCCGGTTGGATTTGTAGTCCTCGTAGGCCTGGGTGCGGAACGTGTCGCGCGACACGTCCCAGGTGACCGCGATCGCCTCCGGATGATGCTCACTGATCAGCTTCAACAGCATCCTGGTGAACCCGTAGACCGAGTTGGTCACCTGCCCCGAGGCGGTGGCGAGGTCGGGAGGGAGGGCGAAGAAGGCGCGGTAGGCGAGACTATGGCCGTCGAGCAGGGCGAGCGTGGGCATCCCCCGGCATCATAGGTCTCCGAGCCGCTCCAGCAGTCGGTCGCGCCGGCTCTCCAGCCGGGCTCGACGGCTCTTCAGGTCGTCGAGCGACCGCTCGAACCGGACCACGTCGGCGGCGGTGTCCCGGGCGTCGGCCCGATCGGCCCAATCGTGCGTCACGGCCGCGTCCCGGGCGGCGTCGTCGTGCAGGTGGCGGTGGAAGGACAGCTCCTGCGCCACCAGCTCCTCCTCCGCCATCAGCAGTCGGATCTGCTCGTTGATGCGGAAGATCTTGTCGTGGATGCGCCCCACCGAAACCTCACCTGCTCGCGGCGTACCATAATGAACGCTCACGCTCCGGCCGGGATGGCGGAATGGTAGACGCGGCGGACTCAAAATCCGTTGCCCGCAAGGGCGTGTGGGTTCGAGTCCCACTCCCGGTACCCCCGGTCAGCCGCCGGCGGCGGGGACCTCCTCGACCGGTAGGTCGTGCTCTCTCCACGCCCCGAATCCACCGGCGATATCGGCCACCCGCTCGAAGCCCAGGCGCTTGAGGTTGGCCGCCGCCAGGCTCGACGAGTACCCGTCGTTGCACACCAGGATCAGATGGGCATCTAGGTGGGCGATCGCATCGAGCCGCCACGGCGAGTCCGGATCCGCCCGCCATTCCAGCACCGTGCGGGGCACGTGCACCGACCCGGGGATGGCTCCGTTGCTCAGCCGATCCTCCTGGCAGCGCAGGTCGACGATGATCGCACCGCCTGCGGCCGCCCGATGGGCGTCCGCGGGCGAGAGACGCTCGATCTGCCGGCGGGCCTGCTCCAGCAGCTGATCGATCGACATCCGGGTCAACGCTCACCCTCCGTGTCGCCCCCGACTCTACGGGTCAGGAGGGGGGAGATGCGATGCACATGGGCGCCATCCAGGTATCATCAAGTGGGCAACGGCCACCTGCCGGCCCGAAATCATACGTCCTGCCGCATCCCCCCACTCCCCCACTCCCTGGCCGGGCGTTTCGGATCCAAGCGGGTGGCCGTTGTTCGAGAGGCGAGCGGTGGCTAATGGAGAGCGGCGGCCAGGGCGGCGGTGGCCTTGCCCAGCTCCCGGGCGGCGGTGGCCACGTCTGCGGCCTCCAGCACCCGCTCCACCAGGGCAGACCCGACGATCACCCCATCGGCGTGGGGTGCCACCTGCGCCGCCTGGGCAGGGGTCGAGATCCCCACCCCCATCACCAGCGGCGAATCGGTGACGTCCCTGATCCTGGCCGCCAGCGCCGACGCCGGCCCGTCCCCGGCGCGGCGAACTCCGGTCACCCCCAGATCCGCCACCCCGTAGATGAACAGAGGGCGGGCCTCCGCCACCCGCCGCACCCGCTCGTCTGAGGTCGTCGGAGCCACGAACAACACCATGCCCACCCCGGATTCCTCCAACTCCGGCTTGTACTCGGTCGCCTCCTCCAGGGGCAGATCGGCCACGATCAAGCCCTCGGCGCCGGCAGCGGCCAGGAGCTGCCCGAACCGGCCGGCTCCCATCCGCAACACCGGGTTGGCGTAGGTCATTGCCATCACCGGCTTACCGGTGCGAGCGGCGACCTCGGCGATCACCTCGATGCTGCGCTCCAGGGTGGCCCCTGCCGCCCGGGCCCGGGCACTCGCCTCCTGGATCACCGGACCGTCCATGAGCGGATCCGAGTAGGGGATCCCCACCTCGAACCCGTCGGCCCCGGCCTCCGCCATCGCCTCGAACAGAGTGACCGAGGCCTCCAGCCGGGGAAGGCCGGCGGTGAGGAAGGGCAGGAGGGCGGTGGTGCCATCCCGGCGACACCGATCGAACAGCGGCAGTAGGTGTCCGGTCACGCTCGGATCTTGGCGATCTGCTCGACGTCCTTGTCACCCCGGCCGGAGACGTTGACCAAGACCGCTTGACCGGCCAGCGACTCCCGCTCTCGCCAGACCCAGGCGATGGCGTGGGCCGATTCGAGGGCGGGGATGATGCCCTCGGTCCGGGCCAGCAGATCCACCCCCATCAGGGCTTCGTCGTCGTCGACCGAGGCGTACTCGGCGAGACCCCGATCGTGGAAGTAGGCGTGTTCGGGACCCACTCCCGGGTAGTCGAGACCGGCCGAGATGGAGTGTGCCTCCAGCACCTGCCCCTCCTCGTCCTGCAACATGTAGGTCCTGGTACCGTGGATGACGCCGGGCGTGCCCGCCCCGATCGATGCGCCGTGGTGACCCGTCTCGATCCCGAAGCCGCCGGCTTCCACCCCGACCAGCCGCCCTACCCGCCCGGCCAGGGGGTAGAAGAGGCCGATGGCGTTCGACCCGCCTCCCACGCAGGCCACGGCGACGTCGGGGAGGTCCCCGTCGAGTTGGGCGAGGCACTCGTCGCCGATCACCCGCTGGAACTCGCGCACCATCCACGGGAAGGGATGGGGCCCAACCACGGATCCGATCACGTAGTGGGTGTTCTCGACGGCTCGCACCCAGTTGCGCATCGCCTCCGACACCGCCTCCTTCAGGGTGGCGGCCCCGGTCGTGACCGGGATCACCTTGGCTCCCAGCAGGCCCATCCGATACACGTTGAGGGCCTGGCGGTCGATGTCCTTGGCCCCCATGTACACCTCGCACTCGAGTCCCAGAAAGGCGGCGGCGGTGGCGGTGGCCACACCGTGCTGACCGGCGCCGGTCTCGGCGATCACTCGCGGTTTTCCCATCCTCCGAGCCAGCAGGCATTGTCCGATGGCGTTGTTGATCTTGTGGGCGCCGGTGTGAGCCAGGTCTTCCCGCTTCAGCAAGACCCGAGTGCCGACCGCCTCCGACAGCCGCTCGGCCGGATACAGGGGAGTCGGCCGCCCGACGTACGTCCGCAGCAGCTCATGGAACTGGTCGACGAACCGGTGGTCCTCCCATGCCTGGTCGAAGGACGCCTCCAGCTCGTCCAGGGCCGGCATCAGGGTCTCGGGCGCGAAGCGCCCCCCGTACTCGCCGAATCGGCCCCGTTGGTCGGGTCTGTGGAGCTTCACGCGTCTCGCACCATCGCTACGAACTCCCGGATCAACGCCGGGTCCTTGACCCCGGGCGCGGACTCTAGGCGGGAGGAGGCGTCCACCCCCCACGGAGCGACCGCCGCCAGCGCCTCGGCGACGTTGTCGGGGCCCAGGCCTCCAGCCAGGACGATGCGACCCCGCCGGGCCGGCAGCCTGCTCCAGTCGAAGGTGGCTCCCGTCCCTCCATCCCGGCCGGGTAGGTGGGTGTCCACCAGCGGGATCTGTCCGAAAGGCACGGTGAGATCGATCACCGACCGGGCCGCCACCGGCCGCAGCACGAACAAGCCGGCGGCAACGGCGGCTGCGGCTGCCGTCGCCGCGTGCCGCCCGTGCGGCTGCACTCCGCCCGCACCCACCCGTTCCACCGCCGCCAGCAGGCTCTCCGGCGGCAACCCGACCGTCACCAGCACGGCCAGCGGAGCTGCTCCCGCCGCCAGGCGCCGGGCCTGGTCGATCTCGAGCCGGCGGGGAGAGCCTGCCGCCAGCACCAGGCCGATGGCGTCGGCCCCGGCCTCGGTGGCCGCTTCCACCGCCTCCGGGGTGGTGACCCCGCACACCTTGACCCAGGTCACCGGCGTGCCTCCGCCCCCGGGTCGGCCGAGCCCACCGGCGACGACCGCTCCCGGTCGGGCGGCATCATCGGCCCACACTCAGTCGTGCCACCGCCTCGGCCGGACGGCCGGAGCGCATGAGTGCCTCCCCGACCAGCACTGCCTGGTATCCGGCGGCGGCCATGCGTTGGGC
>JBFGJL010000110.1:0-5783 GCA_041577235.1 Acidimicrobiia bacterium
GCCTCACCGGTGGTGGCGTCGAGCCCGCTGGGAACGTCGACCGCCACCACCGCCGGCCGGCGCTCGATCCACGGCATCACCTCCCCCGGCAGCGCCCCCCGGAAGCCCGCCCCGAACAAGGCATCGATCACCACGTCGCATGGGAAGGGCTCGGTCCAGCGGCGCACCTGAATGCCGTCGGCCAGGACCCGTTTCTGCATGGCGGCGGCCGCCGGTGAGCGCGGTCCGGCCAGCGCCACCACCTGCACGTCGGCTCCCCGCCGCCGCAGGTAGCGAGCAGCCACGTACCCGTCGCCCCCGTTGTTGCCCGGCCCCACCAGCACCGCCACCCGCTGCCCGTACCCGGCGCCTTCGGCCACCGCCCCCAGTGCCACCGCCAGCCCGGCCCTTTCCATCAGGGTCTCCACGGGGACCTCGGCCGCCTCGTCCTGGGCGGCGGCGCCGGCAGCGGACAGGACCGGTATCACGGGCGCCAGGGTAGATGAGCGGCCTCTGGTTTCCGGGCGTGCCCGGTCAGTGCTCGCCCATGGCGATGGCGAACACCATGGCCGTGTCGTCGGTGTGGGTGATCGTCACCAGCACCTCCACCACCCCCAGCCGGTCGGCCCGCGTCCGGGCGGTCCCGTACAGGTTCACCCGGGGGGGGCCGCCGCCGGTGATCTCCACGTCCTGCCAACGGATTCGGCGCCAACCGGTGGAGAGGCTCTTCATCACCGCCTCCTTGCCGGCGAAGCGGGCGGCGTAGCGTCGGGCGGGGTGGGCGAAGCGCCCGGCGTAGGCCCGTTCGGCTGGAGTGAAGACGCGCTCGGCGAAACGCGGATACCGATCCAGCAGCCGCTCGACCCGAGCGATCTCGGCCAGGTCGATACCCAAGCCGACGATCCTCATGGCGACCTCCCCACCCGGCCCAGGGCCGCGGCGTTACTCGACGGTGACGCTCTTGGCCAGATTACGGGGCATGTCGATGTCGTGCCCCAGCAGGCGGGCGACGTGGTAGGCCAGTAACTGCAGCGGGATGATCGAGAGCACCGGGCTGAGGAAGTCGAGGGTACGAGGGATGGGCAGGACGTGATCGGCGAACTTGCCGATCTCACCGTCGTCTTCGTAGGCCACCGCCACCACCTCGGCCCCCCGCGCCTTGACCTCCTGCAGGCCTGAGATGGTCTTGTCGTACAGGTGCTGTTGGGTGAGCACCACCACCACCGGGGTGCCCTCGGTGATCAGCGCCAGCGTCCCGTGCTTGAGCTCCCCGGCCGGCATGGCCTCCGAGTGCATGTAGGAGATCTCCTTCAGCTTCAGCGAGCCCTCGGTGGCGACTGCGTAGTCGAGACCCCGCCCGATGAAGTAGACGTCGTCGATGCCGGCGATCCGCTCACTGATCGTCTCGATCGGGCCGTTCAGCTCGAGGGCGGCGGCAGCCTTGTCGGGTAGCGCCCGCAGCCCGTCCGCGATCTCCCCGGCCCGACCGGGGTCGACGGTGCCCATCTGTCTCCCGAGTTGGAGCGCCAGCAGATACTGGCCCACCAACATGGCCAGGTAGGCCTTGGTGGAGGCCACCGCGATCTCGGGCCCGGCCCGCGTGTAGAGGACATCGTGAGCGTCACGACTCAGCGTGCTCCCGACCACGTTGGTGATGGCCAGGACCCGCGAGCCCCGCTCGGCCGCCAGCCGCGCCGCGGCGAGGGTGTCGGCGGTCTCGCCCGACTGGCTGATGGCCACCGTCAGAGCGGTGGGGTCGATGAGCGGATCCCGGTAGCGCAACTCGTGGGCATAGTCCACCTCGACCGGGATCCGGAGGGTCTTCTCGAAGACCTCCCGGCCCACCAGGCCGGCGTGATAGGCGGTACCGCAGGCGGTGATCCAGATCTTGCGCACCGGTCCGAAGGCGCTCACATCGACGTTGTCGATCTCCACCGTGCCGTCGTCCTGCAGCCGTCCCCGCACGGTCTCGGCGATCACGGCCGGCTGCTCGTGGATCTCCTTGAGCATGAAATGGGGATAGCCCCCCTTCTCGGCCTGCTGGGCGTCCCAGCTGACCTGCATCGGCTCCCGCTCCACCGGCTCTCCTTCCAGGGTCTGGAGGGATGCTCCCTCGGCGGTGACCACCACGATCTCGCCGTCCTCCACCACCAGCACCGTGCGGGTGTAGGGCAGGATGGCGGGGATGTCCGAGGCCAGGAACGTCTCGCCGTCGCCGAAGCCCACCACCAGAGGGCTGATCATCCGCACGGCCACGATCCGTCCCGGCTCCTTGCTGGTCATCACCACCAGGGCATAGGCCCCCCGCGCCCGGGCGATCGCCCGCCTTACCGCCTCCACCAGATCGCCGTCGTACGTGTCGGCGATGAGATGGGTGAGCACCTCGGTGTCGGTGTCGGAAGCGAAGGTGTGGCCGTTGCCGGCCAGCTCCTCCTTGAGGGGGAGAAAGTTCTCGATGATGCCGTTGTGAACGACGACGAACTCGCCGGACTCGTCGGTGTGGGGATGGGCGTTGACGTCGGACGGCGCTCCGTGGGTCGCCCAGCGGGTGTGTCCGATCCCGATCTCACCGTCCAGCGGATCGACCGCCAACACGGCGTCGAGCCGCTCCAGCTTGCCGGCCGCCTTGCGCACGTCGATCCGGCCGTCACGCGACACGGCGATGCCGGCCGAGTCGTAGCCCCGGTACTCGAGCCGCCGCAACGACGACACCAGCACGTCCTGGGCGCTCCGCGGCCCAACGTATCCCACGATGCCACACATGTCGAAAGGACCTCCGCTTTCCTGGCTGTCGCTCACAACCGGGAGGCGCGCCGGATCGTCGTCCGGTCCCAGCCCGGAAGGGCCTCTGTTCCCGCCGTCACCGGCGGGGTTTGCTCCCTTCCGTCACGACTCTGGGCAGCCGAGAAGGCATCCGCCGATGGTTTCGATCGCCTTCTCCCTCGTCACCTCGGTCGACCCGAGGCCTGGCGCTCTGATATCCGCCTGCCCGGTCTCTCGGTTGAGTCACTCCTCTCTCGAACTCACCCCTGTGTCGGTTCAACCGTCGGTAAGCTCTCGAGCCACGATCGCGGCCAGCTCGTCCACGACGGTCTCGGCCTCTTCGGCCGTCGGCGCCTCGACCATGACCCGCACCAGCGGCTCCGTGCCCGAGGCACGGACCAGGATACGACCATTGCCGTCCATGCGTTCCTCTGCGGCCGTCACCGCTCGCCAGACAGCATCGGCTTCGGAGAGGCCTTCTTTAGCGGCCACCCGCACGTTCTTCAGCACCTGGGGGTACTCGGTGATCGCCGCCCGCCGGAGCTCCTCGAGGGTCTTGCCGGTGGCGGCCACCACTTCCAGCAGGCGCAGGGCGGTGAGCAAACCGTCGCCGGTTGGGGCGAACTCGGGAAAGATCAAGTGCCCCGACTGCTCGCCGCCGAGGCTGGCGCCGCTGGCGACCATTGCCTCGACAACGTAGCGGTCACCGACCTGGGTCTCGATCACGCGCACCCCCAGCTCCTCCATCGCCTTGCGGAAGCCCAGATTCGACATGACGGTGGCGACCACCGTGTTGGCGGCGAGCCGGCCCTGCTCGACCCAGTGGCGGGCGATGACGGCCATGATGACGTCGCCGTTGGCCACCCGTCCGGACTCGTCGATGGCGATCAGCCGGTCGGCGTCGCCGTCGAAGCAGAGCCCTAGGCGCCCGCCCGCCGCCCCGGCCAGCATCTCCGGATGGGTGGCACCGCAGTCTTGGTTGATGTTGGTGCCGTCGGGCACGTCGGCGAACACCTCCACCTCGGCTTTGAGGCGGCGCAGGAGCCGAGGAGCGGCCTGGTAGGCGGCACCGTTGGCGCAGTCCACCGCCACCTCGATTCCCCGCAACGAGTAGTCCATGGTGCCGGCCAGGTGGGCCACATAGCGCTCGGTGGCATCGGCCAGCGGAAAGCGGGTCCCCACCATCTGGCCGACGGGGATGCGGCCGGGTCGTCCTCGTCGCAGCGCCACCTCGATCTCGTCTTCCTGGGCGTCGGTGAGCTTGGCCCCGCTGGCCGTGAGGAACTTGATACCGTTGTCGGGAGCAGGATTGTGGGAAGCGCTGACGATGGCGCCCATCCCGGCGCCCATCGCCGCCGCCAGCCGCGACACCGCTCCCGATGGCACCACCCCGGCGTCGAGCGTGTCGATGCCGACCGAGTGGAATCCCGCCTGCAGCGCCCCCGACAGCATCTCGCCGGAACGGCGGGTGTCGCGGCCCACCACCACCTGGCCGCTGTCGAGCAGGCCCCCGGCCGCCCGGCCGAGGGCGAGGGCGAAGTCGGCGGTGAGCTCCGAGTTGGCCACTCCGCGCACACCGTCGGTACCGAAGAGACGTCGTCCTTCGATCAGCACGAATGCACCATGACGGGGGCGCCCGTCACCGGCTCACCGCTTGGTGTACTGGGGCGCCCGGCGCGCCTTGCGAAGACCGTACTTCTTGCGCTCCACCCGGCGGGCGTCGCGGGTGAGGAACCCGCCCTTCTTGAGAAGGGGGCGGAGGTCGGGATCGATCTCGATCAGCGCCCGAGCGATTCCCAGCCGCAGAGCATCGGCTTGGCCGCTGACCCCGCCTCCCTCCAGCTGGGCCCGGATCTCGTATCGCCCCATCAGCTGGGCGACCTGGAGTGGTTCCAGCACCCTGATCCGCTGCGCCATGGTGGGGAAGTACTTCTCGAGTGGCCGGTCGTTCAGGACGATCTGCCCGGCCCCGTCGTAGAAGCGCACCCGGGCGACCGACTCCTTGCGCCGGCCGGTGGCCTGGACCAGCGGTTTGGGCATCAGGATTCCACCTTTCGGAGATCGAACACGAGCGGCTGCGGCTGCTGGGCCTGGTGCGGGTGGTCCGGCCCGGCGTACACCTTGAGCTTGCGGAGCATCTGCCTACCCAGCCGGTTCTTGGGCAGCATTCCCCGCACCGAGCGCTCCAGGATCGCCTCGGGGCGGCGCTCCCGCAGCCGGGCGAAGGACTCGGCCCTCAACCCGCCCGGGTAGCCGGAGTGCCGGTAGTAGATCTTGTTCTGGCTCTTGTCGGAGGTGACCGCCACCTTCTCGGCGTTCACGACGATCACATAGTCGCCGGTGTCGAGGTGGGGGGTCACGATCGGCTTGTGCTTGCCCCGCAGCACGGCGGCGATCGAGCTCGCCAGCCGGCCGAGCGGCAGCCCGGTGGCGTCCACCACGTGCCAGGCTCGCTCGATGTCGCCCGGCTTGGGCGTGAACGTCTTGTGCACCTTCATTCGGAACCTCGCGTGGAGACGCGCCGCGGTCACGGAGCCGCCACATGCTAAAGACGGCGGAATGGTGCGTCAATCTCGCCCCCGGGCCGCCCGATCGGGGCTTCAGTCGTAACCGACCTCCCACAGGATCAGCCCGTGCGGGGGCGCCACTCCCCGGCCGAGGGACCGGTCGCGCCCGGCCAGGATGGCGGCGGTCCGGTCGGCTGCGATCCGCCCGCGGCCGACGTCGACCGCCAGGGCCACCACCGATCTCACCATCTGGTGACAGAAGGAGGAAGCGCGAATCGACAGCTCGACCAGGTCGGCGGCGCGGGTCCAGGTCGCTTCCAGCACCCGCCGCACGGTGCTGCGCCCGGCCGCCGCCCGGCAGAACGAGGCGAAGTCGTGCTCTCCAACCAGGGGGACGACCGCGAGGTCCATGACAGCCACGTCGAGCGGGTGGGGAACGTGCCAGCTGGTGGCCGCCCGGAACGGATCCGGCGTCGGCCGGTTGAGGATCTGGTAGCGGTAGGCTCGCCAGCTGGCCGAGAACCTGGCGCTGAA
>JBFGJL010000111.1:0-5762 GCA_041577235.1 Acidimicrobiia bacterium
CCCGCCGGACACCGCCCGCCCAGCCGGAGGAAGCCGACGCCGCCGCGACCCCCGACGCTCTCGGCGCCCGACGTACGCCGCCCCACAGCCGGTTCCCCTCCGGGGGTGAGGCCATCGCCGAGTTGATCGCCCGCGCCAAGGAGTCGGCACGGGAGGCGGCGGAGGAGGCACAGGAGGCAGATCCCTTTGCCGTCCCGCCGCCCACTCCTGCACCCGATCCGGCGGTGTCGCCCGCCCCGGCTACGGACGGGCCCCGTCATGCTGCCGGCGGCCTGCTCTCCCGGCTCGGTCCCACCAAGACCAAAGAGCCAGAGCACGATCACCACTACGTCGAGCACGAGCTGCCCGGGGGCATCGTGCGCCGGGTGTGCACCGACTGCCGCCACATCTCCATCGATCTGCGACCGTGACGCGCCGGCGCCCAACGGCGCCGCCCTCACCCCGGTACAGTCCCGGCCATGAGCGGCTCTCTGTTGGGGGCGGCGGTCAGGCGCACCGAAGATCCCCGCTTCCTCACCGGTCGAGGCTGCTACCTGGCCGACCTCGACTTCGCCGGGCAAGCCTGGATGGTTCCGGTCCGGTCCCCGGTGGCGCACGGCCGGCTCGCCGCCATCGACTCTGACGGCGCCCGGGCCCTGCCCGGCGTGGTAGGCGTCTTCACCGCCGAGGATCTGGACCTGGAGGACCTGCCTCCCGGGGTGAGGGTGCTGCCGAAGGGGTGCGCCCGGCCGGTCGTGGCCCGGGAGGTGGTGCGCTTCGTGGGCGAGGTGGTGGCGGTGGTGGTGGCCGAAACCCCTCACCAAGCGGCCGACGCCGCGGAGGCCGTGTGGGCCGAGATCGAGCCGCTCCCGGCGGTGGCGACCATCGAAGCGGCCCTGGCCGAAGGAGCCCCGCTCGTCTTTCCCGACCTGGACAGCAACGTGGTCTGGCGTACCGACCACGAGCCGGTCCCGGAGATCTTCGACGAGGCCGAGGTGGTGGTCTCCGGCGTCTTCCGCAACCAGCGCCTGGCGGCGGTTCCGCTCGAGCCCAACTCGGCGGCGGCCGTCCCCGAGGGGGATCGGATCACGGTCTGGGCCGGGTCGCAGAACGCCTTCGCCCACCAGCGCGCAATCGCCCGGTCGTTGGGGATCGATCCTCATCGGCTGCGGGTGCGGGTCCCCGACCTGGGGGGCGGCTTCGGCGCCAAGATCTACACCTACCCGGAGCAGGTGCTGGTGGCCGCCCTCGCCCAGCACCTCGGCCGGCCGGTGCGCTGGCAGGAGAGCCGCAGCGAGAACCTGGTGGCGATGTGCCACGGCCGGGGCCAGGAGCAGCGGGTCGAGCTGGGGGCACGGGCCGACGGGCGCTTGGTCGGACTTCGGGCCACCATCTTCCAGGATGCCGGCGCCTATCCGGCCTTCGGCGCCTATCTGCCCTTCTTGACCAGACTGATGGCTGCCGGGGTCTACGACATCCCCTTCGTGGACGTCAACAGCATCAGCGTGGTCACCAACACCACGCCGCTCTACGCCTACCGGGGAGCCGGTCGACCGCAGGCGGCGGCACTGATCGAACGGGCCATGGATCTGCTGGCGGCTGAGCTGGCGCTCGACCCGGTCGAGCTACGCCGGCGCAACCTGATCGAGACGTTCCCCCACACCACGGCCACCGGGGCCGAGTACGACTCCGGCGCCTACCGAGCCGCCCTCGACCGGGCCCTGGAGCTGGCCGACTACGAGCGTCTCCGCCAGGAGCAAGCCGAGCGAAGGTCGGCCGGCAGCTCCGTGCAGCTCGGGCTGGGAGTGAGCGCCTACGTCGAGGTGACGGCTCCGCTGGGACAACGAGAATGGGGCTCGGTCGAGGTCCGCCCGGACGGCTCTGCCGAGATCCGCTCCGGCACCTCCAGCCACGGACAGGGACACGAAACCGCCTTCGCCCAACTCTTGTCCGGGCTGCTGGCGATCCCGGCCGCCGACGTCACCGTGGTGCAGGGGGACACCGACCGGGTGCCGCGCGGGGGAGGCACCATGGCCTCCCGTAGCCTCCAGCTGGGAGGCAGCGCCGTGGTGCGGGCCGGGGAAGCAGTGCTGGTCAAGGCCCGTACCATCGTTGCCCATCGCTTGGAGGCGTCCGTCGACGACGTCGTTCTCTTCGAGGACGGCCGCATCGGCGTGACCGGCGTGCCTGACAGCGGACTGCGGTGGGACGAGATCGCCGCGCTGGCCGGTGACCCCGCCCTCCTCCCTGACGGGCTCGAGCCGGGCCTGGCGGCCCAGGTCGATTTCGAGGCCGGCGCCGCCACCTTCCCATTCGGGGCGCACGTCTCGGTGGTGGAGGTCGATACCGAGACGGGAGAGGTGCGGATCGTACGTCACGTCGCTGTCGACGACTGTGGCCGCATTCTCAATCCCCTGCTGGTGGACGGGCAGGTGCACGGCGGAATCGCCCAGGGAATCGGTCAGGCCGTGTTCGAGGAGTTCCGGTACGACCGCACCGCCCAGCCCCTCACCACCAACTTGACCACCTATCTCGTCCCCACCGCCTCGGTCCTTCCTCCTTTCACCGTCGACCACACCGAGACCCCGTCGCCCCACAACCCGTTGGGGGCGAAAGGGATCGGCGAGTCGGGCACGATCGGCGCCACTCCGGCCGTGCACAACGCCGTGGTCGATGCCCTCGGCTTCTTGGGCGTCCGCCACCTCGACATGCCCGCCACTCCCTCCCGGGTGTGGGAGGCACTCGCCAATCCGGCCTGATGGCAACCTTCCCGTCGTCGCCTGCCGCCCGCCTGCTCCTGATCGAGCGGGACGCGCTCTTGCCGATCCTGCGGGCCGCGTCGGCGTCCTCCTTCCGTCTCCCCACCGTCTGCCCGGGCTGGTCGGTGCGAGACGTGCTGGCCCACTGCGGGGCGGCCCTCACCCGGGCGGCTCGCGGCGACCTCCACGACTTCTCCCCCGCCGCCAATCAGCGTGACGTCGACCAGCGGCGGACCTGGACCGACGAAGAGGTCCTCGCCGAGCTGGAATCGGGCTACGAGGAGGCGGCCTCCGCCATCGCCGCCGCCGAAGGCCGGCTGGACGGCATCGCCCTGGGCGAATGGGTGCACGGCGGTGATGTCCGCGATCCGCTGGGAGAGCCCGACGCGTATCGCAGCGCCGGCCTCGACCTCGCTCTCGACCTGATCGCCGAGCGGAGCGTCGTTCTCGACGTGCCCGGCCTCGAGGTGGAGCTGCCCGCAGCAAGGATGCTGCTGGGGAGAGCACCGCCTACGGGTTCCCTCGTCACCGACCCCGAGACCCTGGTCCGGCTGATCGCCGGCCGGCGACCCGACCCGCAGCGCTACCGGCTGCATGGGGCCCAGCCGTCCGACCTGCTGCTGTTCACCTGACCACCCCGATCCTCACGGGAGGTAGGACCGCACCGTGGCCAGGGTGTCGGCCTCCTCCGCCGACTTGTCCGATCGATAGCCCTTCACACGGGCGAACCGCAGCGCCACCCCGCCCGGGTAGCGAGTGCTGTCCTGCACCCCGTCGAAGGCGACCTCCACCACCTGCTCGGGCCGGACATGGACGACGTGCGCCTCCCGGTGGGTCTCCAGCTCGAGGAAGCGCTCCGTCTGCCAGGCCAGCATCTGGTCGGTGAGGCCCTTGAAGGTCTTGCCCAGCATCACGAACCCACCATCGGGGGCGCGGGCTCCGAGATGGAGGTTGCTGAGCCACCCCCGCCTCCGGCCATGTCCCCACTCGGCCGCCAGCACCACCAGATCCAGCGTGTGGACCGGTTTCACCTTCAACCAGGCGGCCCCCCGGCGGCCGGCCGCATAGGGGGCGCTCGGATCCTTCACCATCACTCCCTCGAAACCGGCGGCCACCGCCTCCGCCAAGAAGGGGTCCGCCTCCGAGGGGCCGGCAGCCAGCCGGCGAGGAAGCAGGAGATCCGCCGGCACCACCTCCGCCAACGCCTCGAACCGAGCTTCGTTCGGCCGGTCCAGCAGGTCGACGCCGTCCAGATGCAGGCAGTCGAAGAAACGGGCGGTGAGGCCACGGCGGCGTCCGAGGGTATCCGTGCCGAACCGGCTCATCGTGACCTGAAACGGGTGGGGACTCCCATCCGAGCGCACCGAGATCGCTTCACCGTCGAGGACGATCGATTGCACCGGCAGCGCCCGTACCTCGGTCACCAGCTCCGGCAGCCGGTCGGTGTTGTCGGCCAGGTTGCGGGAATAGACCCGAATCTCGTCGTCGCGGCGGTGCACCTGGACACGGGCCCCGTCCACCTTCCACTCGACCACGGCCGGGGAGATCCGGGCGAAGGCGGCGGCCAGGTCGTCGGCCGACTGGGCCAGCATCGGTTGCAGGGGCCGAAACAACCGGAGCTGCAGGGCCGCCAACCCGGCCTCCCCTTCGGCGGTGGCGAGGGTGGCGACCAGGCCCGGGTCCCCCGACAGCATCAATGCTCTCCGCACCTTCGAGGCGGACACGCCGGCGGCGCGGGCGATGGCGTCTGCCATCACCCCTTCCAGCGCCCCTTGCCGGAGATCACCCAGTAGCAGACGGCGTAGGAACCGTTGTTCGGCCGCAGTGGCCCGCCCCAACAGCTCACTCAGCAGCCGATACCGGAGCTCGGTCGAGCCGGCACCGGTGGCGGCGGCGACCTGGTCCAAGGACGAGTTCACCTCGACCAGGGTGAGCTCCGGGTGGCGAACCGGGGCCGGGTCGACTCGGCCCAACATCGCCGGGCCGACTCCGATGCTGCCCTGGGGAAGCTCGCCCGACAGGAAGGCGACGGCGAGGGGCAGCTCGTCGGAACCGGTTGCGGTCAGCACCGCCGCCAGCTCGTCTACCTTCGCCAGCCGTTTGGAGACGGCGGCCACCCGCTCCCAGGCGGCTGCCACCGTCGCGAGCTTCACCACTCTCCTCTCCTCCGACCGGGAGCCTAGGTCGCCCCGCCGACCCGGCCGAGGCCGTCAGTTCGCTCTAGCCTCGATGATGGTGCTGACCTTCGACCCCACCGATCCGGACTTCATCGATGACCCCTACCCGATCCTCAACCGGTGGCGGGAGGAGACCCCGGTGTTCCGGACCGAAGGGCAGTCGCTGTGGTTCGTGACCCGTCATGCCGACGTGCACGCCCTGCTGCGCGACAGGCGGTTGGGTCGCGCCCACGAGCACGTCTTCAGCCGGGCCGACGTCGGCTTGGCGCCTCGCAATCCCGACTACGGCCCCTTCTGGGCCATGGAACGGCACTCCCTGCTGGAGCTGGAGCCGCCCGACCACACCCGGCTGCGCAGCCTGGTGTCGCGCGCCTTCACTCCCCGCCGGGTGGCGGAGCTCCGGCCGGCGATCGAGCGCACCGCCCACCTCCTGCTCGACCGGCTGGTACCGGACGGCCGGTTCGACTTCCTCCACGACTTCGCAGAGCCCTTCTCGGTGCGGGTCATCTCGGAGCTGCTGGGCGCTCCCCTCGAAGACTGGCGCCGCCTGCTGGGGTGGTCCCATGCCATCGTGCGGATGTACGAGCTGAACACCACCGCCGAGCAGGCGGCCGCCGCCGTTAGGGCAGCGGAGGAGTTCATGCCCTACATGCGCGATCTGGCCGCCCAGCGCCGGGTCCGACCGACCGGGGACCTCATCTCCGCCCTGGTCCAGGTGCATTCGGAGGACGGAAGCCTCACCGAGGACGAGTTGGTCTCAACCTGCATCTTGCTGCTGAACGCCGGGCACGAGGCAACGGTCAACACCTTGGGCAACGGGGTCAACGCCTTGCTCGCCGAGCGGGCC
>JBFGJL010000112.1:0-5749 GCA_041577235.1 Acidimicrobiia bacterium
AGATCCTGCTGAACCTGGTGTCGAACGCCCTCAAGTTCGGTGGGGGGCGGGACGTGTCGGTGCGGGGAAGGGCCGAGTCCGGCATGGCGGTGATCGAGGTGGTGGATCGGGGGGCGGGCATCGACCCGGGCGAACTCGCCACCCTGTTTCGGCCCTTCAGCGGACGTTCCCGCCGCGACTCGCAGGCGGGGGCCGGGCTGGGGCTGGTGATCAGTCGGGGGCTGGCCGAGGCGATGGGCGGGTCGCTGGAGCTGCGCAGTGCCGGGTCGGGGCGGGGCGCCACCGCCGTGCTCCGGCTGCCGTTGCTGGCGGCGGACGTCTAGGAGCCGGCCGCCCCTTCACTCCCCGGGGACTCACCGACCATGGTGTCGATGGCCGGCTCGCCGCTGCGGAGATCGATCACGGTGTCCGTACCCGGCAGGCGCTGCTGCTCGGCGGCCCGCAGCACCTCCAGGATCTCCTCGTCGATCAGTTCCTTGCGATCCAGCAGGGCGTCCCGCAGCGCCTCCACCAGATGACGGTGTCCGGCCAGCAAGGATGCCACCTGCTCCTTGGCTCGGTCCAGCAGGGTGTTGACCGCTATCCGCCCGTCGGGATCGTCCAGCACGCGGGCCGCCAGGTTGCCGCCCAGCACCCCCCCGTCGTAGGAGCGGAACGAGATCAGGGACCCGCCCATGCCCATCGACCCGACCATCTCGACCGCCACGTTGGTGGCGGCGGCCAGATCACCGGCTGGGCCGGTGCCGGATTCGCCGAAGAAGAGCTCCTCCGCCGCCATGCCGCCCAGCGAGATCTGGATGAGCGCCTCCAGCTCGCTGCGGCGCTGAGTGTGGCGCTCCTCCACCAGCCGGTGGGCGAGGAAACCGAGGGCCTCGCGTCGCTTGATGATCGACAGCACCTCCAGCTTGCGGCCCTCGCCCACCAGGTAGGCGACGGTGGCGTGACCCGCTTCGTGGACGGCGATGGTGATCTGCTCGTCGAGGGGGGAGTCGAGCGGCTCCGGCAGGCCGATCTCGATCTCCACTCGGGCCCGGCGGAGATCACGCTGGCTGAGGGCACGCCGCCCCTCCCGCAGCGCCAGCAGCAGCGCCTCGTCGAACAGGCGCTCCAGCGAGGCGGGTGAATAGCCGAGGGTGGCCGACGCCAGGTCGTCCCGCGCCCGATCGGCGTCCATCTCCGGCACGTGGGCTTTGCGCTGCAGGAAGTAGTCGATCAGCTCCCGCCGCGCCTGGCGACCGGGAAGGTCGAAGTGGAGCACCCGGTCGAATCGTCCCGGACGGAGCAGGGCGGGATCGAGGGCGGAGGCACGGTTGGTGGCGCCGATCAGCAGGACGTTGGAGTACGGGGCCGGGCGGGACAGGAGCTGATGCTGGGGCGGCAGGTAGCGATTGACCCCCTTCTTGAACCAGGCGGCGATCCGGTCGCGGCGGGTGGGCTCGTCGAAGCTCTGCATCTGGATCAAGAGCTCGTTGACGATGCTGCCGGTGTCGGAGCTCATCATGCGCTCCACCGCCCGTTCGTGACCCCGGTCGGCGCTGAAGCCCGAGCGAGCACGGCGCAGCCCGATAGCGTCGATCTCCTCGATGAACCCGATCGCCCCTCCTTCGGTGCGGGCCGCCTTCCGTAGCGTCCGGAAGAAGGCCTTGATGCGGCGGGCGGTCATGCCGTACCACATGCTCTGGAAGGCGGTCGACGACACGAACAGGAAGGGGACCCCGGCCTCCTTGGCCATGGCCTTGGCGATGTGGGTCTTGCCGGTCCCAGGCGGGCCCTCGAACAGGACCCCGCGGCGGGGGCTCCCGCCCAACTCGTAGCGGAACTCGTGATGGTCCAACAGAACGCGCAAGGTGTGGCTGACCTCCTCCACCACCTTGCCCAAGCCGCGCACGTCGGAGAATCCCACCTCCAGCTGCTCGGCCCGGTAGATGACATGGGGGGATCGGGCATTTCCCATCATCGGTCCCACCAGGACCAACCCGATCAGCAGGACGATGATGATGCCGGGAAGCCAGAAGACCGCCTCCGGGGGCAGGGAGGGGAAGGTAGGAAAGGGGGAGAGCCCCCGCATCACCCGCCACCACATGTAGGCGGCGACCGGTGCGAGGAACAAGCCGAGCCGTCGGAGACGGCGTTGTCGTTCCAGCTCCCGCTTTTCGATCACCGTCTTCGCCATGCCGCCAGCCCCTCCCGGTTGCGCCACGTCACACTCTACTCACGCTGGGTGGTCGAGGGAGCGAAAGCTGCCCTCGTTCTGGTCTGCCCAGGCTCCAGGTGCCCCGGCGCTATTAGTGGTAAAGTAGCGGGAATGGACGACACCGTTGGGCTGCGGGAGGCTGCCGAGCTGTTGGGCGTGCACTACATGACCGCCTATCGGTACGTGCGCCTCGGCCAGCTCCCGGCCCGCAAGGAGGGAGCCGAGTGGCGGGTGGCCCGCGCCGACCTGGAGGCCATGCGGGGCGGGGCCGAGAAGGAGCGATCGGCCAGATCGGCCGCTCCCTGGTCGGAGCGGTTGGAGTCTCGGCTCCTGGCCGGCGATCAGGCTGGAGCCTGGGCGGTGGTGGAGGGGGCGATGGTGGCCGGCACCGAACCGGCCAGGATCTACACCGAATTGATCGGACCGGCCCTGCGGCGCATCGGTCGGCGGTGGGCCAACGGGGAGGTGTCGGTGGCCGATGAGCACCTGGCGAGCGGAGTGGCCGGGAGGCTGATCGGGCGGCTCGGGCCCCGTTTCGCCCGGCCGGGACGCGGTCGCGGGGTCGTACTGCTGGCCCTGCCCCCGGGAGACCGCCACGGATTCGGCCTCGAGATGCTGGCGGACATCCTGGCCGGCGCCGGGTTCGAGCCGGTCAACCTGGGCGCCGACGTGCCGCTGGCCGACCTGGCCGAGCGTGTCGCCCGGGCCGACCGGTTGGTGGCGGTGTGCATCGGAGCGGTGGTGGGCGACAACGACCGCAACCTGGGGCGGGCGGTGGCCACCGCCCGCAGGGCAGCCGGTCCCGACGTCCCCATCCTGGTGGGAGGCCCGGCGGTAGCGGGTGAGGCGGAGGCGATCGCCTTGGGAGCGGACGGGTGGGCGGCTGACGGGCTGGCCGCCGTCCAGGTCGTGGAGGAGTCCCTGTCAGTCTGACTGCAGGGCCGCCTGATAGGCGGCCAGGGTCTCCTCCCGGGCGGCGGCATGATCCACCAGCGGCGGCGGATAGGTCGTTCCCAGCTCGACTCCGGCGGCGGCCAGCACCTCGGCCGGCGCCTCCCAGGGGGCGTGGAGGTGGGGAGCCTCCAGGCGGGCCAACTCCGGAACCCAGCGCCGGATGTAGCGGCCTTCCGGGTCGAACTTGCGGCTCTGGGTGACCGGGTTGAAGATGCGGAAATAGGGGGCGGCGTCGGCGCCGGTTCCCGCCACCCACTGCCAGTTGCCGACGTTTTGGGAGGGGTCGGCGTCGACCAGCAGCCGCCGGAAGTGGCGTTCGCCCTGCCGCCAGTCGATCAGCAGATCCTTGACCAGGAACGAGGCGGTGAGCATCCGCACCCGGTTGTGCATCCAGCCGGTTTCGGCCAGCTCCCGCATGCCGGCGTCAACCAGCGGATATCCGGTCCGTCCCTGCTGCCAGGCCTCCAGCTCGTCGGGTGCCTCCCGCCAGGCGACCCCGTCGTACTCGGGCTTGAGGGCCCGGTTCACCAGTTGGGGATGCTCGGCCAGCAGATGGGCGTGGAAGTCGCGCCAGGCGAGCTGGCGAACGAAGCTGCGTCGACCCTCGCTGCTCTCTCCCACCGCCGCCGCCAGCCGCCGCGGTCCCAGGGTGCCGAATTTGAGGTCGGCCGACAACCGGGAGGTGCCGTCGAGATCGGGGCGGTCCCGCCGCCGGTGGTAGTCGTCGACTCGCTCCAGGAACTCGCTCAGCCGCTGGCGGGCGCCGGCTTCACCCGGTTCCATCAGCGCCCGACCAGGAGCTTGCGGCACTCCGTCTCCCGGTTCGGCGGTGGGGGCGGCATCGCCCGGCTCAGGCCAGGTGGGGCGGGGCAGCTGCCGCCAGGACCGGTAGAAGGGAGTGAACACCCGGTAGATGTTGTCCTCTCGAGTCAGGACCTGGCCCGGGGCCTGCACCAAGGTGCCGTGGTGCACCTCGACCTCGGGAAGCGCGGCCGCCACGGCCTCGTCCCGCCGGGCCGCGTAGGGGGAGACGTCGGCGTTCCAGTAGACCCGCGGTGCTCGCAGTCGCTCCGCTTCGGCCGGCACGATGCGGGCGGGATCGCCCCGCCGCACCAGCAACCGACCCGCCCGTCGTCCGAGCGACCGATCCAACGCTTCGAGATGGGCGACCAACTGATTCAGTCGGTGGCGACCGGCCGGCTCCCACAAGTGGGGATCCACCACGAACAGCGCGGTCACCCGGTCGTGGGTGGCGGTGGCGGACGCCCAGGCGGGATTGTCGTCCAGGCGGAGATCGCGGCGGAACCAGACGAGGCCGGTTGCCATGTCAGGCGGGGCGGGGGGGTCGCGGGAAGAAGCCGCTGGTCCGGCGGACGTAGTCGTCGTAGCCGGGTCGGCGGTCCCCGATGGTCTTCTCCAGCAGGCCGGCGCCGGACACCCTGATCAGCAGAACCGACATCACGATCGGCCCGATCACCGTCCACCAGGCGGATCCGGTGGCGAGGGCGATGGCGTACAGGCCCCACCACACCATGAAGTCGCCGAAGTAGTTGGGGTGGCGGGTGTAGCGCCACAGTCCCCGGTCGAGCACCTGGCCCCGGTTGGCGGGGTCGGCTTTGAAGCGGGCGAGCTGCCAGTCCCCCACCGACTCGAAGAACATGCCCACCAACCAGGCCCCGATTCCCACCACGTCCAGCCAGTGCAGCCGGTCGGGAGCGGCGGGTACCTGGCCCACCTGGACGGGGAGCGACACGATCCACATGAGGGCGGCCTGGGTGCCGAACACGTAGTAGAGGCTGACCAGCGGGAAACGGGCGCCGAACCGCTCCCGCATCGCCCGGTAGCGGTAGTCCTCGCCTTTGCCGATGTTGCGCCAGGAGAGATAGGCGCTGAGACGGAGACCCCAGACGGTGGTGAGCCCCACCAGCAATCCGCGCCGGAGGAGGGCGCCCTCCGCCACCACGAAGGTCGCCCAGGCCACCAGCACGAACCCCAGTCCCCACACCAGGTCGACGATGGAGGCGTCCGCCAGAACCAGGCTGACGAGCCAGGTGACCAGCATCAACCCGGCCACCACCGCCAGGTTGGTGAGCAGGACCGGGCCGATCATCGATCCTCCTGTTCCGCCAGCCAGCCGTCGACCCGCTCCCATTGCAGGTACAGCCAGTCGATGCGCTCCTCCCGCCCGGCCGGGATCGCGGCCGCCGGCACCCGCCACCACGCCACCCGCACCGTTCGGCCGACCAGCTCTCCCCGCCACAACCGGCCGAGGCTGGCGAAGCCGTCGAGGCCGTGGTGGACGCCCACCACCACGTCGGTGCCGGCGTCGAGCAGGGCCAGGGTGCCGGCCGGTCGGGGTGGTAGCACCCGGGTGAGGCGGGCGGCGCTCACCGCCCGGCGCGGATCGGACGCCTCCAGCCTCCTGATGGCCCGCTCCCGCTTCTGTTTGGTGAAGCGGGTCCCTTCCGGGTAGATGAGCACCCCCTCGTCCGGCCTCAGCCCGCGGGCCAGCGCCCGGATCCGGGCGACCTCTCCGCGGCTGTTGTCGCTCCCCCGCCGCACGAAGTGGTTGGGCAGGCGATGGCCGGCGATGTCCAGCGC
>JBFGJL010000113.1:0-5687 GCA_041577235.1 Acidimicrobiia bacterium
AGGTGGTGTCGTCGGGGGCGATCATCCCGGCCCGGGCCCCACCCTCGATCGACATGTTGCAGATGGTCATCCGCCCTTCGATCGACAGCTCCCGGATCGCCTCCCCCCGGTATTCGATCACGTGGCCGATGCCGCCCCCCACCCCGATGCGGGCGATGATCCCAAGGATGATGTCCTTGGCGGTGACACCGGGGGAGAGGCGGCCGTCGACCGTCACCGCCATCGACTTGGGTCGGAACTGGGGCAGGGTCTGGGTGGCGAGGACGTGTTCGACCTCGGAAGTGCCGATCCCGAAGGCGAGGGCGCCGAAGGCCCCGTGGGTGGCGGTGTGGGAATCGCCACAGACGATGGTCATCCCGGGCTGGGTGAGGCCCTGCTCGGGGCCGATCACGTGCACGATCCCCTGGCGGGGATCGTCCAACCCATAGAGCGTGATCCCGAACTCCTCGCAGTTGGCGATGAGGGCGTCGATCTGGCGACGGGAGAGGGGGTCGGAGATGCCCAGCTCCCTGCCGACGGTCGGGACCCCGTGATCTATGGTCGCCACCGTCAACTCGGGGCGGCGGACGGTGCGGCCGTTGAGCCGGAGGGCGTCGAAGGCCTGCGGCGAGGTGACTTCGTGTACCAGGTGCAGGTCGACGTAGAGCAGGTCGGGCTCGCCGCCGGCGGTTCGCACCACGTGGCGGTCCCAGACCTTGTCGAAGAGCGTGGCCGTCATCCCTTCGTTCCCACGAGAGGACGCCGGAGGGTAGTCAGGCCTGGACCCGCTTGGCCAGGTCCCGCATCTGGTCGGACAGCCCCGCCAGGGCCTCGTCGGCGTCGGTCACCATCCGGCAGATCGCCCCCACCCAATCGGCCAGCCGAATCCGGTGGGCCACGTCCAGCCAGAAGGTGGCGGACCGTCGCCCTTCCACGAAGTGGTCGACCCGCCAGAGCTGCTCCTCCTCCTCGCCCACCGACTCCCAGCCGTGGGCGACGAAGGCGCCACTCCCCTCGGCGGTGGCGGCGTCGTCGGCCAGCACCGTCACCTCTCGCACGTGGCCCGCCTCGAGCGGAAGGGTGGTGACGATCGGGTAGAAGCCCAGGCTGGGCACCGGGGGCGCCTGCCAGGGAACCTCGGCCCCCGCCCCCCGCAGCGCCGCTCCGTCCCACCGCCAGGTGACCGGCGTCCGCCCCGGCCGGGTGAGCACATACGCCGACCAATCTCCGCCCGGCTCGATCCGCATCGAGGTGGTGGCCCAGGCCGGGGGACCGGCCAGCTCCACCGCCACCACCTGGGTGACCAGGGTGGCGTCGTCGTCGGGGGTGGAGATGGTGCGGTGGAGGAAGCCGACCTTGCGGTAGCCGTGGGAGATCGTCTCCCACTGGTCGCCGGTTTCCAGCGGCCTGCCCGACTTGGCCCGCTCCCAGGCCTGGCCGGCGGTCTCGGCCACGGTTCGCAGCTCGTCCCCCAGACGGTGCAGGCGTCCGCTCATGCCAGCCCGGCGGCGAAGTCGGCGGTCACGGCCGCGTCGTAGCCCACCAGCCGGACCTCGTCCAGCGCCTCGGGGTGGGCCTCGGTCCAGGCCAGGCATGCGGTGGCGATCACCGCCGTCGCCTGGTCACGGGGATAGCCGAAGACCCCGGCGGAGATGGCCGGCAGCGCCACCGACCGGGCGCCCAACCCGGCGGCGGCGTCGAGGGCGGCGGTCACCGCCTGGCGGAGCAGTCCTTCGTTGTCCTGTTCCTCCCGGTAGCGGGGTCCCACCACGTGCACCACCCAGCGGGCGGGCATGTTCCCGGCGGAGGTGACGGCGGCGGTGCCGGGGGTGAGGGGACCGTGCTCGGCCACCCATCCGTCCGACTCGATCTGGACCACCGGCCCGCCTGCCCGCACGAGCGCCGCCGCCACCCCGCCCCCATGGGCGAGGTGCTCGTTGGCGGCGTTCACCACCGCGTCCACCTCCTGGGCGGTGAGGTCGCCCTGCACGGCGATGACCCGGGCCATGACCGGGTCAGGCTACCCGCCCCGAGGCCCTGGTCGGTCGGGAGGCGCCGGGCGGGCCCGGGTGGTGGTCCGGGCCCGCCGTGGGCGCCACTCGTCAGGGTCGGGAGATGGTGATCGCCGTCCCGCTGCTGTCGCCGTCGGGATCGTGGTTGTCTCCCGCTACGTAGCTCCAGCCGGAGAGGCTGACGTCGGTCACGGTGAAGGTGGCCGACGCCGCCCGGGTGCTGATGCGGGTGCGGGTGATCGAGCACTGGCCGGACCCGTCGGTGACGCAGGAGCCGCTGCCGCGGGTCCCGTTGCTCCAGGTTCCGCTCACCGTCGCCCCGGCCAGCGGGTTGTCGGAGGCGTCGTGCACCGTCACCGTCACCGTCGCGTCCCACCTTCGCCGGTTCAGCACCGAACTGCCGTCCAGGTCGCCCACGTGCATCTCCAGGGTCGGTGGCACCGAGTTGTCCACCGTCACCGTGTTGGCGTCGGTGGCTGTGTTGGCGGCCGAGTCGGTGGCGCGGGCGTTGACGGTGTGGGAGCCGTCGGTCTCGGCGGTGGTGTCCCAGTCGGCCTCGTAGTAGCCGCTGCCGGCGTTGTAGGCGGCGGTCTGCCAGGTGCCCCCGTCAACGTTCCACTCGACGGTGAGGCTGCCGGCGGCGTCTTCGGCGTCGGTGGCGTCGATCTGGACGGTGACGGTGCCGGCCACCGTCGACCCGTTGGCCGGTGCGACGATGTCCACCGCCGGCGGGACGTCGGAACTGGCGGCTGCGTCCACCACCAGGGCGTAGGGCTGGGGTCCCTGGGGGACGTTGAACCCGCTGATCTCCACCGTCCAGGTGCCGGCCGCGGCCGACTGCACGTAAACGTTCTCGACGTTGTTGACCCGGTCGGCCCCACCCCCGGCCTGCGACCAGCCGCCGGCGAACTCGTTGCCCAGGTACTGGGTGCCGTCGGGGGCGGTGACCACCAGGTCGAGGTCGTTGACCAGGTTGACGTTGGCGGTCTCGGTGGAGGGGAAGTCGCTCCACACCAGGCTGGCCTTGAAGGCGCTGCCGGCGGCCACCGTGTACTGGTAGGCGGCGCTGCCGCCGGTGCCCAACCCACTGGCCTCGTCCACCCACTGGTGGCTGCCATCGACCGCGTTGGCCAGGTCGACCCGGCCCCAGCCCTCGTGGACGTTGGGGATGGGGTAGTCGTTGTCGTCGGCCCCGTCGTTGTTTTCGTCCAGCAGGTCGCGGGCCGAGTTGATCAGGCTCGCCTTGACGAGGGCGGCGCTGGCGCCGTGGCCGTGATCCTTCTGGTAGAAGTCCCGCACCACGGTGGCGGCCCCGGCCACCAGCGGGTTGGACATCGAGGTGCCGCCCATGTACTTGTAGTCGGTGGAGGCGGGCATTCCCCATCCGTCCCACTGGAACACGCCGTTCTGCGGGTTGACGGTGGTGCCGTACCCCTCCTGATAGCGGTTGGAGTAGCCCGACAACACCCAGGTGCCGGGCGCCACCACATCCGGCTTGATACGGCCGTCGTCGGTGGGTCCGCGGCTCGACCAGCCGGCCATCTGCTCGGCGTTGCCGGCGGTGAGGTCGTTGGCCATCGGTCCGACGTACCCGTAGCGGCTGCCCCAGGTGCCCAGCAGGTTCTGCCCTCCCATCGACGAGCAGGTCTCACCGGCCTGGTAGGCGTCGTGCGACTGGTAGCCGAGACCGGTGTCGCACTGGTAGTCGCCCTGCCGGTCGTTCTCGGAGGCCCCCACCGTGATCACGTTCTTGGCGGTGCCGGGCGATCCGATCGAGTCGTTGTCGATCACCCCATCGCTGTTGTTGTCCACCCCGGCGTTGCCGGCCGAGAAGGTGATGGTCAGGTCGGGGTTGTCCCACACGAAGTCGTCGGTGTTGGCGCTGTCGAGGGTGTAGTCGCCCGCCACGGACGAGCCCCACGAGTTGGAGTGGATGCGGGCCCCGGCGTTGTAGGCCTGGCTGTACAGGTCGCGCAGGTCGCTGGGGATGCCCACCAGGTAGTAGCCGTCGGGGCTGCCGGCGCAGAACGCGAAGGTGTCGATGTACTCCTCCACCGCCTGGAACACGAGGCTGGCCGCCGGGGCGGTGCCCTTCCCTGCCCCGCCGGCGCCACCGTCGGACAGCACCGAGGCGGCGGTGTGGGTGCCGTGGCCGCTGTCGACGTCCTGGGCGCCGTCGGGGAAGACGTTGTAGCAGAAGGGGGAGTTGCCGGTGGACCAGTTGAAGATGGAGGTGATCCGCCCGGCCGGGATGTCGGGATGGGCGGTGGCGGCGGTGCCGCCTCCCAGGCCGGTGTCGGCCACCGCCGCGATCTGGGTGGAGCCGTCGTAGCCGGCGGCGTTGGCGGTGTCGGCTCCCAGGATCACTCCCGCCCCGTACTCGTTGTGCTTCTGGTGGAAGGCGAAGTTCTCCACCCAGGCGACGTCCAGCACCCGGGCGACCGCCTCGATCTGGCTGGCGTCGGTGGCTACAAGCAAGATGTCGCCGTCCTGGCCGACCAGGGTGGCACCGGCGGCCCGTACCGCCGCCGTCGCCGCCCCCCGGGCGGCGCCCCGCTCAAGCCGGACCCGGAACAGGTCGACCCCGTCGGTGCGCAGATCGGGGCTGAGCTTGTAGCCGGGCTGGAACAGGCCCACCCAGGCCACCCCGTCGATGGCTTCCACCGCCCGGGCCTGGGCGGGGGTCATCCGCACCTTGAAGGCGAAGTCGGGCACATAGTCGAGGAGGTCGGCGCCGGCGGCGGCCACCGCCGCCTTCCAGCCGTCCTGCACGGGCCCGTCGAACTGGACGAGGTAGTAGCCCCGCTGTCCCTGGGCGTAGCCGGCAATGGTCAGGCCGGGAGGAAGAGCCGGAGCCTCGCCGGCGGCCGGCCTGAAGGTGGCGGCCCGCAGCCGGATCGCCCGGTCGGCACCCTCCTGGCCGGCCGCTCCCGTCACCGGCCCCACCACCGTGAGCGCGGTCAGGAGCGCGGTGAACAACACCCAGAACTTCCTCATGGTCTCTCCCCTCGCCGGTCCGTCTCCGCCCGTGACTGCTGTCCGTAGTCACCCTAACGCTTTGAGAGTCGGAGCCGCCGGCGTAGGGCGGGGTTCCGCACTCGTCCGGGGCCCGACCCTAGCGAGGGGTCAGTCCTCGAACGGACTGGTGTAGGGCACCTCGTTGAAGAGGGCGGTGTCGGGAACGATGAACCGCAGGTCCTCGGCCAGCCCCTTTCTCAAATTGAGGGTCACCGGCTCGGCCGGGATGTCGAATATCCGCACGTAGGCGTCGTACACCCCCGGCTCGAAGCGGCTGCCGGGCTGGAGCGACCATTCCTGGCCCTCCTGCGGCGAGAGCAGCACGTGCGACACCCCCGGCGCCACCCGGTGCTCCCGGCACTCGCCCATCTCTACGTCGTGGAAGTCGTGGGATTCGTAGGTGGCGGTCCACACCTGGCCGCCGGTGATCACTCGCAGCTCGAAGTCCGGCTTGCAATAGATCTGGGCGATCGTGACCGGAGCCTCGTTGACCACTCGCATCTCCATGCCCAGGAAGTCGCCATTGGCGGTGTAGATGGGCTGAGCGGTGGCCGAGAGGGGACGGTTGACCACCGCCCCCAGGCTGGGAACGCTGAGGGCGATGGTGCCGAGAGCTGCCCACCCGAGCAGCATCGGCAGCCGCCAGCGGCGCCGGCGGACGAACAGGATGGCGCTGAT
>JBFGJL010000114.1:0-5681 GCA_041577235.1 Acidimicrobiia bacterium
ACCCTCGCCTACGCCCCCAGGTGGATCCTCACCTACCCCCCAGGTTGCGTTGTCGGCCGACCCGAGCCGGCCGGAACTGTTGCTAGCGTCGAGCCATGGCACGAGAGCCGCAGATCCTGGCCATGGTGCTGGCCGGTGGGGAAGGCAAGCGTCTCTACCCGCTGACCCGCGACCGGGCCAAGCCGTCGGTGCCGTTCGGCGCCCAGTATCGATTGATCGACTTCGTGCTCTCCAATCTGGTGAATGGCGGCTTCCGCAGGATCGTGGTGCTCACCCAATACAAGAGCCACAGCCTCGATCGCCACCTGGCCCAGACCTGGCGGTTGTCACCGATGCTGGGCAACTACGTGGCGCCGGTTCCCGCCCAGATGCGACGGGGGCCACGCTGGTTCGCCGGCTCGGCAGACGCCATCTACCAGAACCTGAACATCATCGCCGACGAACAGCCCGACTACGTTGTCGTGTTCGGTGCCGACCACATCTACCGACTCGATCCTCGTCAAATGCTCGCTGCCCACATCGAGAGCGGAGCCGGGGCGACGGTGGCCGGCATCCCGGTCCCGATCGGGAAGGCGAGCGGTTTCGGCATCATCGACGCCGAGGCGGACGGGCGGATCCGGCACTTTCTCGAGAAGCCGGCCGACCCGCCCTCGATGCCGGACGATCCCGACCGCGCCTACGCCTCGATGGGGAACTACATCTTCACCACCGAGACGCTGGTCGAGGCCGTGCGGGAGGACGCCAAGCACGCCTCCTCCCAGCACGACATGGGCGGCAACATCGTCCCCATGCTGGTCGACCAGAAAGAGGCGTACGTCTACGACTTCTACGACAACCAGGACCCTGGGGAGCGTGAGCGCGAGCACGGGTACTGGCGGGACGTCGGAACGCTGGACGCCTACTACCAGGCCTCGATGGATCTGGTCTGGGTCGAGCCGGTCTTCAACCTCTACAACGCCGACTGGCCGATCCTCACCTGGCAGTACCCCCACCCGCCGGTCAAGTTCGTACACGACAGCGGTGACCGGATTGGACATGCCATCAACTCCCTGGTCGCCAACGGAGCGATCATCTCGGGCGGAACGGTGAGAGGTTCGATCGTGTCGCCAGGGGTCCGGGTCAACTCGTACGCCCAGGTGGAGGACGCGGTGTTGTTCGAAGGAGTCAAGATCGGCCGGGGGTCGGTGGTGCGGCGGGCCATCATCGACAAGCACGTGGTGGTACCCGACGGGTTCAAGGTGGGAGTCGATCCGGTTGCCGACGCCAAGCGGTTCACCGTCTCGGCGGACGGGGTGGTGGTGATCGGGAAGAAGGATCCGCTCGGGTGAGCGACATCAGCCGATTCCCGGTGGCCGAGGTCGACGAGCTCCCGCCCGACCTCCGGGAACGGATCGATGCGGTGGCGGAGAAGACCGGCTTCGTTCCCAACGTCTTTCTCGCCCTCGCTCACCGGCCCGACGAGTTCCGCGCCTTCTTCGCCTACTACGAGGCGGTGATGGAGCGGGAGGGCGCCCTGTCGAAGGCCGAGCGGGAGCTGATCGTCGTGGCAACCAGCTCCGCCAACTCCTGCCCCTACTGCGTGGTCGCCCACGGAGCGCTGCTGCGCATTCGCTCCAAGGATCCGCTCCTGGCCGACCAGGTGGCGGTCAACTACCGGTCGGCGCCGCTCGACCGGCGGCAGCGGGCGCTGCTCGACCTGGCGATGAAGCTGGCGGTGGCCCCCGGGGAGTTCGGGGACGAAGACCTGGCGGCCGCCCGCCGGGACGGCCTCACCGACGACGAGATCTGGGAGGCGGGAGCGGTCACCTCCCTGTTCGCCCTCTCCAATCGCATGGCCCACCTGGCCGACATCCGTCCCAACCCCGAGTTCTACGGGCTGGGCCGCTGACGGGTGGCACCGGAAGGGGTGGCGGCAGGGGTACGATCCACCGGTGCGTCGTATCGTGCTGCTCCTGCTGCTGGGGGCCTGCCTCCCGGCGCCGGGCACGGAGGCGAACCCCGGCGGCAGCGGGGGCCCGGCCGGTGAGCCGCCCACCACCACCCCCACCACGGTGGCGACGCCGACCACCTCCACGTCGACCATCCCCACCGTCGAACTGCGGGGGCGGGTCACCACCCCGGATGGCCTTCCCCTGCCGGGGGCCCTGGTCGCCGCCGGCCCCCGCCGGGCGACCTCCGGCGAGGACGGACGGTTCGCGCTGACCGGGGTGCCGGCCGGGGCCTTGTCGATCAGCAGACCCGGCTGGGAAACGACCCAGATGCAATGGGACGGCGGCGTCACCCCGGTGGCGGCGGAGCTGGAGCCGCGCCTGATCCGGGCGTTGCGCGTGTCCCGTTACAACCTCGAAGACGACATGTTGGACGACCTGATCCAGTTGGCGGAGGGCACCAGCGTGAACGGGCTGGTGTTCGACACCAAGGACGAGACCGGCACCGTCCTCTACGACACGGCGGTGGGCGAGGCCCACCGCCTGGGCGCCGTCGAGGTCGTCTACGACCCCGAGCAGATCCTGGAGGAGGCTCACCGGGCCGGGTTGTACGCCATCACCCGGATCGTGACCTTCGAGGACCCGATCCGAGCGGGGAAGGTGCCCGAGGCCAAACTGGCGGGAGCATGGGTGGATCCGGCCGACCCGGTCAACTGGTCGTATCCGATCGACTTGGCGGTCGAGGCCTGCGAGCTCGGATTCGACGAGATCCAGTTCGACTACGTGCGGTTCCCGGCCGGGAGGACGGCGGTGGCGGCCGCCGCCCGCCGCCCGATCGACCAGGCAGGCCGGGTGCAGGCGATCGTCGCCTTCCTGGAGGAGGCCCGTCGGGCGCTGCACCCGCTGGGGTGCCCCGTGGCGGCCGACATCTTCGGGATCGCTCTCTCCTCGCCCACCGACGAGGGCATCGGGCAACGGCCCGACGAGCTCTCCGGCGTGGTCGACGTGCTCAGCCCGATGATCTACCCGAGTCACTACTCGCCGGGCTGGATCGGGTTCGCCGATCCCAACGATCATCCCGGGCCGGTGGTGGCGGATGCGCTCGAGGCGGGGATGCCACGTCTGGCGGGAACGGCCATCTTGAGGCCCTGGCTGCAGGCCTTCTACTACACCTCCGGGCAGATCCTGGAGGAGATCGCGGAGGCGGAGAGCCGCGGGCTGGGGTGGATGCTGTGGAACGCCGGCGGCAACTACCGGGCGGAGTCGCTCCCCGTGGACTCGGAGGAGGAGGCGGAGGGGAGCTGATCCGGCGGGGGCGGCGGGCGCTTCGGCCCAGCCGGCGCCCGCAGGCGGTACAGCACGTGCCGCTGCAGCGGATGACCGGACGGAAGGAGCGGATGATCGAAGTCGTCGTCGGGACGGTGGTTCATGCCAAGACGTTCCATCACTCGCCGGGACCGCTGGTTGGCGACGGCCGTCAGCGCCACGATCTCGTCGAGTCCCAGCCGGCCGAAGGCGAAGTCGAGCGTCGCCCGCCCTCCTTCGGTGGCGTAGCCCTTGCGCGAGTGGTCGGCTGCCAGCCGCCATCCGATCTCCACCGCCGGGGTGAAGGGGGAGGGGAACGACACCCGGTCGAGGCCGATGAAGCCGATCAAAGGCTCGACCCGTGCGACCTCGACCGCCCACAGACCGAAGCCGTTCCGCTCGAAGCTCTCTTCGCTCCGGTCGATCAGCGCATCCGACTCGGCCTGAGTCAGGGGGCCCGGAAGGAACTCCGTCACGAGTGGGTCTGCATTGAGGGCGGCGAAGGGGCGGCGGTCCTCGGCTCGCCAGCGTCGCAAGAGAAGCCGATCGGTGACGAGCCGGGGGAGTGGGGTCACGATGGCGACTTCGACTCGGCTCCATCACTCCCGGCTCGGCGTTCCAGGGCCGCAGCCACCTGGGAGGGGTCGAGACCGCGTTCGGCCAGCAGCGCCAGCAGGTGGTAGACGAGGTCGGCCGCCTCCTCGGCCAGGTCCGAGGTCCCGGTCCCGGCGGCATGGTCCTTGGCGGCCAGCACGACCTCGCCCGCCTCCTCCCACACCTTGCGGGCGACGGCGTCGACCCCCCCGGCGAGGAGACGGGCCGTGTACGAACCGGGGGGCAGGCGACGGGCCCGGTCGTCGATCACCGTCGCCAACCGGTCGATCGAGACGCCGATCGAGCCGGGGTCGGAACCGAGCAGGCCGAAACAGGATGCGGCGCCGGTGTGGCAGGTGGGCCCGGCCGCGATCGCCCTGACCAGCACGGTATCGGCATCGCAGTCGGTTCGGAGGTCGATCAGGCGAAGGGTGTGGCCGCTGGTGGCACCCTTCTGCCACAGCTGGGCACGCGACCGGCTCCACAGGTGGACCAGGCCGGTGTCGACGGTGGCTTGGAGCGCTTCTCGGTTGGCGTAGCCGAGCATCAGCACCGTGCGGTCTGTGGCCGACTGCACGATCACCGGCACCAGTCCCCGCTCGTCGTAGCGCAGCTCGGCGGGATTCACCCTGCCTCCCGGATGGGGATGCCGGCGGCGGCCATCGCCTGTTTGACCTCGGCGACGGATACCTCCTCGCGGTGGAAGATGGAGGCGGCCAACACGGCGCCGGCCCCTCCCCGCTGCACCGCCTCGACGAAGTGGTGCGGCCGGCCGGCACCGCCGGAGGCGATCACCGGAACCGGAACCGCTCCCGTCACCGCCCTCACCAGTTCGAGATCGAAGCCTTGCTTGGTTCCGTCCCGGTCCATCGAGGTGAGCAGGATCTCCCCCGCCCCCCGTGCCACCCCTTCCCGGGCCCAGTCGACCGCATCGAGACCGGTGGGGGTCCGCCCCCACCACCACCACCTCGTAACCGACGTTGGGCCGGCGGCGGGCATCGATGGCCAGGACCACGCACTGGCGACCGAACCGGTCGGAGCAGGCGGACAGGAGGTTGGGGTTTCGGACGGCGGCGGTGTTGACCGCCACCTTGTCGGCTCCGGCCCGCAGGACCTGCTTCATGTCCTCCGGCTTCCGGACGCCACCACCGACGGTCAGGGGGACGAAGACCTGCGAGGCGGTGCGGCGCACCACCTCGAGCAGGGTGCTCCGGCCCTGGGGCGTGGCGCTTATGTCGAGAAAGCACAGCTCGTCTGCTCCCTCGGCTGCGTAGCGGGCGGCCAGCTCGACCGGATCGCCGCTGTCGACCAGATCGACGAAGTTGACTCCCTTGACCACCCGGCCCTCGGACACATCCAGACAGGGGATGACCCGACTACGCAGCATCGACCGCCTCCCGGCACTGGGCGACGAAGTTGGCCAGCAGCTTCAGCCCGTTGAGGCCGCTGCGCTCGGGATGGAACTGGACGCCGGCGCGAAGCCCCACTCGTACCGCCGCGCAGAAGGTGGACCCGTAGTCGGCCGCGGCCGTGATCACCTCCGGATCGGCCGGCACGGGAGCGAAGCCGTGGACGAAATAGAAGGTGGGCCGGTCGGGGAGACCGGCGAAGAGGGAGTCGGGGCGCCGGATGTGGAGATCGTTCCAGCCGGTGTGGGGCAGGCGGGGGGCGGAGCGGAGCGGCTCCACCGAGCCGGGGATCAGACCCAGACAGGCCGCCCCATCCTCGGCGCTGACGTCGAACATGACCTGCAGGCCGACACAGATGCCCAGCAGCTGACCTCGCCATTCGGGCAAGGCCCGGTCGAAACCGGCCCGGCGGATACCGGCCATCACCCCTCCACTGCTCCCGACC
>JBFGJL010000115.1:0-5674 GCA_041577235.1 Acidimicrobiia bacterium
CCAACAACCACTCTCGCGACTATGGGGTCGAGGCGATGCTGGACTCACTCGAACACCTGAGGGCAGCCGGGGTGCAGCCGGTGGGAGTAGGCGTCGACGCCCGGGCTGCCCACCAACCGGCCATCCTCGAGGTCGACGGCTGGCGGATCGCAGTGCTCGGTTTCGGCGGGGTGGTGCCCAGCCACGACTGGCTGGCCCGGCCCGACCATCCCGGCATGGCCGATGGCGACGATCTCGACTCGATGGCCGCCGCCGTGGCGGCGGCGGCCGGCGTCGCCGACCTGGTGGTGGTGAGCGTCCATTGGGGTGTGGAGCTGGGCACCGAACCCGATCCTGGGGACGTCGAGCGGGCCCGGGCCATGGTGGCGGCCGGGGCCGACATCATCTTCGGACACCACTCTCACCGCCTGAACCCTCTCACCCTGGTGGACGGCAAGCCGGTGGCATGGGGGCTCGGCAACTTCGTCTGGCCTCGGCTCTCCGAAGCCGGGGCACGTACCGCGGTGGCGCAGGTGGTGGTGGAGCCCGACGGGTCGATGAGCGCCTGCCTGCTGCCCGCTGAGATCGTCGAATCAGGGCATCCGCGGTTGACCTCCGCCCCGCCCGTCTGTCCCGACGACGGAACGTGACTCCCACCTCACACGGACTAGACCGCGCGGGTATATTCCGAATAGTCCTCCCGGCGGGGCTGGGGTCGGCCGAAGGGAAGAGGAGAGATCCGAGGCCACCCATGAGCCGAGCGACAGCCGAACATCTGCACACGTTCACCGCCCAAGCGATCGGGGCCGGACTCCGACGCCACGTCTGTTCCGGCTGCGGCTCCGTGTCGCTGAGGCGGGATGCCACGATCGGAGCGATCACCGTCAAGCCGCTTCCGATCGCCGGCGCCATCTTCGGCCTGGCGGAGCGGTTGGCTCGACTCCAGGGCGGCCGGTTCGGGTTGGCGCCGGTCGAGCGGCGCCGTCCCGCCTAGCCGCCCCGGGCCCACTCCCACTCAGGTGTCGGTCAGGGCTCGTCCGACCGTGGCCAACACCTGCCCGCCCTTTTCCCGGCAGAGGAGCAGGGCGGCTTCGTGATCGGCGCGGATCTGCTCCCGCCGCTCCGGGTCCGACACCTCCGACAGGTTGATCAGGACGTTGAGGGAGGCGGCCTCGGCGGCGGCCAGCGCGCAGGCGGCGGCGGCGCCGGCGTCGGAGAGGGCGTTCGGATTGCCGGTGGCGGCGGCCGCGGCCAGATCGATCGCCGCCGGGCAACGTTGCAGGACCTCCAGCGGGACCAGCGTCGCCTCCAACTGGGCGGCGGCCTGCACGTCTGTGCGATGCGCCTGTTCGGCCGGGGTACCGGTCGGCAGCCGGGAGGCGGCCATCAGCGCCGAGAAGGCGGCGGCGTCGCGATCGACCGCCTGCAGGAACCAGTCCTTGAGCTGCTGGGCCTCGATCCCGACACGCTCCATCTCCGAAGTCCGGTCCTCGAACCCGCGCCGGCCGTGGGTCAGAGCCGCCACCATGCTGGAGAGCGCCGCCGACAGCGCCCCGGCGAGGGCGGCCACGCTGCCGCCCCCGGGCGCCGGCGAGCGGGTCGAGAGCTCGTCGGCAAACCCCTGCACGCTCAGTTCGACCAACTCCCGTCCGGCCCGCTCGTACCGGTACTCGATCACCTTGTCTTCCGGCCGGAACGGTCCCAGCTCTCCCAAGCCGAGCCCCAGAACGGCGGCGTGGATACGTTGCGATTCGGGGACACCGGCCGTCTGGCCCTGGCGAGCGAGGTAGTGGTCGCCGGCGGCGAGCAAGGCCGCCTTGGGAACCAGCCCTACCAGCTCGCTGCCGGTCACCCGCACCCCCAGCCGGGCGGCCTCCTCCCCGGCTGCGTCGAACACGTCGGCGAGGGAGGTGACCCGGAAGTCGGTCAGATTGAGCGACACCTGGGCGCGTCCGTACTCCTCGATGTACCAGCCCACCCCTTGGCATTCCTTGAACCGGCCCGGCTCCCGCTCGGGTTGCCCGCCGGCGTCGCGGATGATCTGCCCGTCTTCGTCCCGACGGGGGCGGCCACTCTCCCGCAACGCTCCGGCGATGGCGGTGGCGATCCGCTTCTCCCCGGTGCTGAGGTTGAGGTTGTAGGCGATCAGGAACGGTCGGGCGCCGATGGCGGTGGCTCCCGCCCGGGGATGAAAGCTGGGACCGAAATCGGGCGGGTCGTCGCGGTCGGCCAACCCCTCGTACTCGCCCCTCCGGACCACCGACAACGACTCCCGTTCGGGGTCGCGGGCGGCAGCGCCGTACAGATACACCGGAATCCCCAGCTCCGAGCCGACCCGTTCACCCAAGCGTCGGGCGACCGCCACGCAATCGTCCATGGTGACGTCCTCCAGCGGCACGAACGGGCACACGTCGGTGGCGCCCATGCGGGGATGCTCCCCCTGATGGCGGCTCATGTCGATCAGCTCGGCTGCCCGCTCGATCGCCCGAAAGGCGGCTTCCTCCACGGCGGCGGGCTCTCCGACCACGGTCACGACGGTCCGATTGGTGGCCTGCCCCGGGTCGACGTCGAGCACCTGCACGCCCTCCACCCCGGCCAGCTCCCCGACGATGGCCTCGATCACGGCCGGATCACGACCCTCGCTGAAATTGGGGACACATTCGATCAGCCGCACGGCCACCTCCGAGTGCGGACACTAACGGGCATCCCCGGACCTCGGAGAGGCCGGCCGAGGTCAACGGTCCGGCGAGTCGCCGTGGGTGGGGAGAGGGATGGAGCCGTCGCGTCCGTGGAGCTCGTCGTGCTGGGCCAGGAGCTGATCCCATTCGGGCCGCTGGGCGGGATCGATCACGTCGACCGCCACCAGATGGCGGGTGACGGGCCCGTCGCCCCGATCGAAGGCCCGGGCCCGGCGAATGATGTTGGCCGAGGCGGTGTCGAGCCGGCGGTGCTGGCCGAGATGGTCTTCCCAGGAGCCCAACAGGAAGACCTCCGTCATCCGGTGGGGGTCTCCCACATTCCGGTAGAGCCGCCACCGGTAGGCGCCGGTTCGCAGCCGAACCTGGCGCAGCTCGTTCATGACCTCCAAGAAGGGGGCCAGGTCGTCCTCGTCGATGAGCCAGGTGTTCACCAGCATCACCGGGCCTCCCTCCACCCGATCGGGATGGTCGGGCACCTCCCAGTCATCGGCCGGTTCGGGGGTGACCACCTCCCCCAGGACCGGGAGCCCGATACGTGATCCCGCCAGTGCCAGCGCCAAGGTCCCCAGGGAGAGGGTGACATAGGCCACCGGCGTGGTGAAGAGGTCGCCGATGACGCCCGCCAGCAGGGATCCGAGCGGAAGGATGCCCACGAAGGCCAGGGTGTAGAGGCTGGCCGCCCTTCCTCGCACCCAGCCCGGGACCAACAGCTGCACGGTGGCATTGAGAGTGGAGAGGGTCCACACCCAGAACACACCGGCGACGAACATCGACACCGCTGCCAGCTCGACTCGGGGGGCGAGCCCGGTGGCCAGTCCGGCCAGCCCGAAACCGGCGATCGAGGCGGGGACGTGACGGCCTCCCAGCCGCTCGGCCACCGGTGCGCGGCTGAACGCTCCGGCGAGGGCACCGACCCCCATCGCCCCCAACAACAGCCCGTAGGCGGTGGCACCACCACGGAACACCTCGTCGATCAGGTTCGGCAGCAGGGACTGCACGACCGCAGAGGTGATGGCGAAGCCGGCCGCCACCGCCAGCAGGCGGCGGAGGGGCGGCGTGAATCGGGCGAAGCGCACGCCCAGACCGATGGCCGCGCTCAACGAGCGGCCGGCGTCGTCGCCATGGTCCTCGAAGCGCAGCAACGCCAACACGGTGATGACACCCAGGTAGGAGAGGGCGTTGAGAGCGAAGGCCAGGCCGGGCCCGGCCAACGCCACGATCGCCCCTCCCAGCGCCGGACCGACCGCACGGGCGACGTTGAAGGCCACCGAGTTGAGCGCCACCGCGCTCGCCACCAGACCGCGCGGGACCAGCTCGGGCACCATCGACTGCCAGGCCGGGAGGTTGAAGGCCACCCCTACTCCCATCACCAGACCCAGGCCCAGCAGCCCGCCCGGCGAGGCCAGGTCGGCGTACCACAGCACCGCCATCGACAGCGCGGCGGCACCCATCACCATCTGTGAGGACAACACGATCCGGCGCCGCTCGATCAGATCGGCCATCGCTCCGGCCGGCAGTGCCAGGAACAGCAGGGGAAGGGTGGTCGAGGCCGCCATCGCTCCCACCCACAGGGGCGAGCCGGTCAGCTCCAGCATCAGCCAGGAGGCCGCCACCGCCTGCAGGAAGGAACCGATGTTGGAGAAGACCGAGGCCAGCCACAACAGGCGGAAACGACGAATTCGAAGCGGGGCCACAGAGCGCACGATTGGTCGACCTCGGGTCGGAGCCACCAGAGCCTAGATCGGTCGACCGGCGGTGTCGGAGGGGTGGTCGGGTTCGGGCCACCCCCGTCGGGCGGCCCGGGGGCGCCGGCTGCCGGGGGGCGGGGCTGATAGCTTGAGGAGATCACAACCAGGAGGCACTCGATGGAGGTCAGAGAGGTGCTTCGTCAGACCTCCCTGTTCGCCGGTCTCTCCGACGCCCAGCTCGCCGAGTTGGAACGAGCCGCCCACCCGGTCACCTATTCACCGGGCGAGCTGATCGTGGAGGCCGGCACCACCGACGCCCTCGGGATGTGGGTGGTCAACGACGGCGAGGTCGAAGTGTCCACCGAGGGCTACGCCGTCACCCGGTTCGGGCCGGGGGAGTACTTCGGCGAGTTGGCTCTGGTGGCGCCGCTGGGGACGGCTCGCTCGGCCGACGTGCGGGCGATCAGCCAAGTGGCGGCCATCCACCTGGCCCGGGAGGCTTTCCGACGTCTGATCGCCGCCAGTCCGGCGCTGGCCATGGCGGTGGTGGGGGAGCTGGCTGCCCGCCTGCAGCGCACCAACGACCTGGTGGGCCGGTTGGTCGCCCTGGTTCCGGCCCACCAGGCGGGAAAGGTCGACGACCTGCTGACCGGGGCGGAAGCGGCCGCGGTTCCCCTCCTCGGTCCGATCGAATTCGCCCTGATACGGGAAGGAACCTGAAGGTCAGACCGTCTTGAGGTAACGGTGGACGAGGCTGATCGCCTGTGCCCCGGATCCCACCGCCGCCGCCACCCGGGGCAGGGCGCCCTGCCGCACGTCGCCGGCGGCGAAGATGCCCGGGGTGCTGGTTTCCAGGAAGAACGGCTCCCGCTTGAGCTTCCACCCCGCCGGCGGGCGGCCGCTCCGGAGTAGGTCGGGCCCGGTGGGGATGAAGCCGGCCTCGTTTCGTTGCACGACCCCTTCGACCAGCTCGGTGCGGGGCGCCTGGCCGATGAAGATGAACATGGCGGAGGCCGGCAGGGTTCGCTCCTCCCCGCCCACGCGGTCGATGATGGTGATCGATTCCAACCGGTCCTCGCCGTGGGCAGCCTTCACCTCGCAGTTGGTGAGTATGGTCAGGTTGGAGGTGGCGGCGAGCTGGTCGATCAGGTATTGCGACATTCCTTCGGTCAGAGAATCCCCCCGCACGAGCATCGTCACCGACTCGGCGTAGCGAGAGAACAGCATCGCTCCCTGGCCGGCCGAGTTGGCCCCGCCCACCACCACCACCGGGCGGCCCCGGTAGTAGGGGGCCTCGGTGAGGGCGGC
>JBFGJL010000116.1:0-5665 GCA_041577235.1 Acidimicrobiia bacterium
CGCGCGGGACGGCGGCGGCGATCGCTTCGGCGACCTGGGGGGCGACGTGCTCGGGGGTCACGAAGTTGATGTTGTGACACCCGGCCGCCTGCAGCTCCAGCATCAGGTCGGCGATCTCCTCCGCCGTCATCTCATCTCCCGCCGGGGCCTGGGAGATGTCCCAGTTCTGGCAGAAGACGCAGCGGAGATTGCAGTAGGCGAAGAAGATCGTGCCCGAACCCCGGGTGCCCCGCAGGCAGTCCTCCTCCCCGAAGTGGGCGAAGGCCGATGCCACCCGGGCGTAGCGGCCGGTGTGACACAGGGCCGTCTCGTCGGCCAGCCGGTCGACGTCGCAATCACGCGGGCACACCCGGCACGACCGCAGCTCATCCAACCCGGCAGCGACCCGATCCTGGAGCTGGGACCGGCCGAGGGTGAGATAGGCGGGCTCGAAGTCGTCGATGACGAAGTCCGAGTCGACCTGGACGGGTGCCATGCAGCCCAGCATATTGGACGTGGAGGGAGGCACTGGCTCCCCCACGAAGACCTGGAAACGACCCTCGAGGGGGGACGGGTGACGGCGGCCGGTTGGGCCGGCCACCACCACCCTTCCGGTATCGGCGCCTCTCTCCGGCTGCCAGGATGGGGCCATGGAAATCGGGATCGGCCTGCCCACCACCACCCCCGGGGCGGATCGGGAATTGCTGCTCGAATGGGCACGCCGGGCCGAAGCGGGTCCGTTCTCCAGCCTGGGGGTTGTCGACCGGGTGGTGTACGACTCCTTCGATTCTCTCACCGCGCTGGCCGGGGCGGCCGCAGTGACCGAGCGGGTGCGGCTGGTGACCATGGTGGTGATCGGCCCGATTCGCAGCACCGCGCTGCTGGCCAAACAGGCTGCCACCATCGACCGGCTGTCGGGCGGCCGGCTCACGCTGGGCCTCTCGATCGGCGCCCGCCGCGACGACTACGAGGCCACCGGCTGGGACCCGACCACCCGCGGAGCGCGACTCTCACGGCAGCTGGCCGACCTGCGCACCGTCTGGGAGGACGGTGCCTACGGACCGGCTCCGGTCCAACCAGGCGGCCCCGACCTGCTGGTGGGGGGTACGTCCGGTCCTGCCCTGGTGAGGATGGCCCGCTCGGCCGACGGTTACGTGCACGGCGGCGGTCCCCCCCGCTCCTTCGCCGCGGCCGCCGCCCGGGCTCGCGCCGCCTGGGAGGAAGCCGAACGCCCCGGCCAGCCGCAACTGTGGGCGCAGGGGTACTTCGCTCTCGGCGACGTGGAGGCAGGGCTGGCGGCCATGCGCGACTACTACGCCTTCACCGGCGGATTCGCCGAGAAGATCGTGGCCGGCACCCTCACCAGTGCCGGGCAGGTGAAAGACTTCATCAGGGGCTACGAGGAAGCGGGCTGCCAGCACCTGGTCTTGCTGCCCAGCGTGTCCGACCTGGCCGAGCTGGACCGGCTGGCGGAGGTGATCGGATGAGGATCGGGATCGTGGGAGGCGGCCCGGCCGGGCTCTACTTCGCCCTGCTCATGAAACGGGCCGACCCCACCCACCAGATCACCGTGGCCGAACGGAATCCGGCCGACGCCACCTTCGGCTGGGGAGTGGTCTTCTCCGAGGACACGCTCACCGAGCTGCGCGACGCCGACTACGAGACCTTCCTCCGCCTGGAAGAGCATCTGGTGCGATGGGGTGCGATCGACGTCCGCTACCGGGGCCGGGTGCTGCGTGCCCACGGCCACGGTTTCTCGGCCATCTCCCGCCACGTGTTCCTCGGCGTCCTGCAGGAGCGGTGCCGGGAGCTGGGTGTGGAACTCTTCTTCGGCCGGGAGGTCGGTGATCTGACCTCCTGGTCGGACCGCGACCTGATCGTCGGCGCCGACGGGGTGAACAGCTGGGTCCGCACCCACCACGAAGGTGCCTTCCGGCCCGGCTACGACGTCCATCCCACCCGCTACGCCTGGTTCGGGACCGACCTGGTGTTCGACGCCTTCACCTTCATCTTCGAGCCGACCGACCACGGACTGTTTCAGGTCCACGCCTACCCCTTCTCGGGCGACCGGTCCACCTTCATCGTCGAGACCACCGAAGAGACCTGGCGACAGGCGGGGCTGGACCGGCTGGGGGAGAAGGAGAGCCTGGCCTTCTGCGAAGACCTGTTCGCCACCCACCTGGACGGGCATCGGCTGTTCTCCAACCGCTCGGCCTGGATCAACTTCGTCACGCTCGCCAACCAGAACTGGCATCTCGGCAACATCGTGCTGGTGGGCGACGCCGTCCATACCGCCCACTTCTCGATCGGCTCGGGAACCAAGTTGGCGGTAGACGGGGCGGTGGCGCTGGCGAAGGGTTTCCAGGCCCATCCGGGGGACATGGCTGCCGCCTTCGCCGAGTACGAGCTGGAGCGGCAGCCGCGGGTGGAGCGCTTCCAGGCGGCGGCCCGCGACAGCGCCCGCTACTTCGAGGGGGTGGGCCGTTACCTCCACTTCGATCCGGAGCCGTTCGTCTTCAACCTGTTGACCCGCTCCGGCCGCATCACCCGGGCCGACCTCGAACAGCGCGATCCGGTGCTGGTGAACCTGGTGGACCGCTGGGCGCAGGCGGCCGGCACCGGGGTCGACCGGGTGCCGCTGCTGACCACCCCGCCCCGAACCGCACCGCTGGCCGCGGCCGGGGCGGTGTTCGCCAACCGGGTGGCACGCTCGCTCCCGGCGCCCGACTCCGCCCGTGAGGGGGTGGTGGTCGACGAGCACCGGCGAGGATTGGAGCTGGCGGCGGCGAGCGGAGCCAGTCTGGTGATGACCGAACCGGTGGCCGTCGCCGCCGACGGCCGCATCACTCCCGGATCGGCCGGGCTGTACGGCGACGAACACACCGAAGCCTGGGCTGAGGTCACGGCGGCGGTGCACGACCGGGGAGGCCTGATAGGGGTGCGGCTGAGTCACGCCGGTCCGCGGGGAGCGACCCGTCTCCGCTCCCGCGGTACCGACCGGCCCCTGCCGGAGGGGGGTTGGGGCCTGCTCGCCGCCTCCGACACCAGCTTCGTCGAGGGAGGACCGGTCGCCAAGGGGATGGGCCCGGTGGAGCTCGAGCGGGTACGGACCGAGTTCATGCAGGCCGCCACGCTGGCCGACCCCGCCGGGTTCGACCTGGTGGAGGTGGACGCTTCCGCCGGCTACCTACTGGCCTCGTTCCTGTCTCCCCTCACCAACCATCGCGACGACCACTACGGCGGCGACCTCGCCGGGCGACTGCGGTATCCGGTGGAGGTGGTGGAGGCGGTCCGGTCGGTGTGGGAAGGTCCCCTGGTCGTTCGGGTGTCGGCCTCCGACTGGCACCCGGCCGGATCCGGGGGAGACCAGCTGGTGGTGGCGGCCCGGGCATGGGTCGAGGCCGGAGCGAACCTGATCGAGGTGGCGGGGGGGTCGGCGGTGGGCGCCGCCCGTCCCGAGTTCCTCCCGCTCTACCTGGTTCCGTTCGCCGACCGGGTCAGGAACGAGGCGGGAACGCCGGTGATGGTGGGCGGGGGGATCACCACCCTCGACCAGATCGACACGATCGTTGCGGCCGGCCGGGCCGACCTGTGCCTCCTCGACCCGGTTCTCTACGACCGCTCGCCCTACCGCGACGCCCTCGGCAGGTAGGGCCGCCCGAGGATCAGGGGCGTCGACCCGACCAGGGCCGGGCCTCTTCCAGTTGCGCCGCCAGCCGGAACAGGGTGGCTTCGTCCCCGAAGCGGGTGGCGATCTGTACTCCGACCGGGAGACCGTCGTCCGTCCAGTGGAGGGGGAGGGAGGCGGCCGGCTGCCCGCTCATGTTGAAGATGGGCGTGTTGGGGATCGGGTCCATCACGTTGCTCGACATGCGCTTGAGGAGAGCTCTCACCAGCGTCCGGGACGGGACCCTCTCCACCAGTCCCAGCGCCTTGCGCTCGACCGCGCTCGGGTCGAGATCGCCCAGCGGCCACGGTGGTCTCCCCAGGGTCGAGGTGACCAGCACGTCGAGGTCCTCGAACAGGGCCGCCATCGCCCGCCCCGCCTGATGGCGGACGTGGAGTGCATACGCCAGCTCGGAAGCGGTCACCCTCTGACCCACCAGGTGGGTCACCCAGGTGAGTTGCTCGTGCCGCGCCCGCTCGGGCTCGGATCCGGCCAAGCGGGCGCTCTCCTCCACTTCGAAGGCGGTACCGGTCACCGCCATCAGGACGAAGGCGTCGGTCCACTCCGCCTCGATCGGAACGTCGACCTCCTGTACTCGATGGCCCAGCTCGTCCAGCAGCTTGGCCGTGGATCGAACGCCCTCGACGCAGGGCCGTTCCATCGTCCGGCCCATCAGCGGCGAGGTCGTGAACCCCACCCGCAGCGAACCCGGGGGCGCTCCCACCTCTTCGAGGAAGGGGCGAGCCGGCTCCGGGGCCGCGTAGGGCGCACCCCGATCGGGCCCGTGGGTGGCGTCCAGTAGGGCGGCGCTGTCCCGTACGGACCGGGTGAGGGCGTGATTGACCGACAGGCCGAACCAAGCCTCCCCGTGGTCGGGGCCTACCGGTGTTCGGCCCCGGGTCGGCTTGAGGCCGAACAGCCCACAGGCGGAGGCCGGGATGCGGATCGAGCCGCCCCCGTCGGCGCCGTGTGCCATCGGCACGAACCCGGCCGCCACCGCCGCCGCCGCTCCCCCACTCGACCCGCCCGGAGTGCGGTCCAGGTTCCACGGGTTGCGGGTGGGGCCGTGCAGCTCGGGCTCGGTCACCGGGAGCAGGCCGTACTCGGGGGTGTTGGTCTTGCCGAGGATGACCAGTCCGGCCGCCCCGTACCGGTTGACCAGCTCGGACGATGCGGAGGGGACGTGACTCCAGCGGGCCCGGCTCCCGGCCGTGAGGGGAGCGCCTTCCCACGCCTGAGCCAAGTCCTTGAGCAGGAAGGGCACGCCCCGGAACGGACCCTCCGGCAGCTCACCGTCTGCCGCTCGTAGCGCCCGCTCGTAGGCCTTGTGGACCACGGCGTTGATCTGGGGGTTGACACGCTCGATGCGGGTGATCGCCGCCTCCACCAACTCACGCGGCTTCACCTTGCGCTCTGTCACCAGCGCCGCCAGCCCGAGCCCGTCGTACTCGTCGTAGTCGGAGAACCCGGCCATCCTCGGCTCCTCGCTTGGATCGCCTCTCAGGCTACGCCCAACGGCAGCAGACGGCGCCGACGTGATCCGGCCGGTAGGGCTCCGCTCAGCTCGACGTGAAGTCGATGATGAGCTCGGGTGGGTTGGCCGATTCGCGGCTGGCCAGGCTGAGCGAAGTCTTGGAGGTGGTGGTGACAGCCAGGTTGAAGGTGCCGTTGCCGGTGATGAGCGAGGTGACGTCGAGGTCCTTCCAGGTGTTGGCGGTCAACGCCCCGGAGGTGGCCGCCACCGCCGTGTTGTAAGCGGGGGCGTTGTTGAAGATCAACCCGCTCTCGGTCCAGGTGGTGTCGGTGACCCCATGGATCCGGTAGCCGGTGCTGTGGGTCGAGTTCGAATAGAGGCGAAGGGTGGCCTTGGTGACCGGTCCGGTGACCCCGCTGACGGTGAACCGCAGGTAGGAGCGGACGTCGGGGGAGGCGTCGGCCCGGAGGGTGGTGGCGGTCCCGTAGTTGGTGGTGGCCTTGGACGAATCGACATAGGCATCCGCCACCGGACCCACCCGCACC
>JBFGJL010000117.1:0-5654 GCA_041577235.1 Acidimicrobiia bacterium
GCACCGGGATCGGCGGCGGGATCGTGTACGAGGGCCGCCCCTTCCGGGGAAGGTCCTTCGCCGGCGAGTTCGGGCACATGGTGATCGACGTCGGAGGCCTGCTGTGCGCCTGCGGCCAGCGGGGCTGCTGGGAGACGCTGGCGTCGGGACGCCGCCTGGACGGTTTTGCCAAGGAGCTCGCAGCCGACCAGCCCACCGGTCTGGTCGCCGAGCTGGCGGACGGCGAGCACCCGGTCGGGCGCCACTTGACGGAGGCGGCCGGAGCCGGCGACGAAGACGCCCGTGCCCGGGTGGACGAGGTGGGCCGGTGGATGGGGGTCGGTTTCGCCAACCTGATCGCCATCTTCGATCCGGATGTGATCGTGGTCGGCGGCGGGCTGTCACCGGTCCTGGGGATGCTGCTGCCGGTCGCCCGCCGGGCGGTGGTCGACAACCTGGAGGGTTCCCGCCATCGAGCCCCCACCCCCATCGAGCCCGCCGCCCTCGGTCCGGATGCCGGCCTGGTCGGATCGGCTCTGCTGGCGGCGGATGAGATCGATGAGTGAGCCGGTTCCCCCCGATCACATCTACCCGCCGGGCAGCGACGTCCCGGTCCCGACCCGGGCCATGCTCAAGGAGGCGATCCTCGCCCTCCCCAACCTGTTGAAGCTGCTGGCCCGGTTGATGCGCGATCCGCGAGTCCCCCGCCGCAGCAAGATCCTGGTCGGGGCCACCCTTGCCTACCTCGCCTCCCCGATCGACCTCCTGCCCGACGCCCTCCCTGTCCTCGGTCAGACCGACGACGTGCTGCTGGTGGCCTTCGCCCTCAGCCACTTGATCCGCACCGCCGGGGAAGAGGTGGTGGTGGGCCATTGGGACGGAGCCCAGGACATCCTCCAGCTCATCCGGGGGATCGTCGATTTCGGGGCGGGACTGGTTCCCCGCCGGCTGCGCGCACTCCTGGGGCGGCTGGGCGGATGACGGTACGGGTGTCGGTGACACTGCCCCAGTTCCATCCTTCCGGAATGGCGTTCCTTCCGGCTGCCGCCCGCGCGGGCGAGCTCGGGTACGACGGCGTCTTCGTGTTCGATCACCTGTATCCGCTGGACGGACCCCAGCGGCCGATCATGGAGGGGATAACCGCGTTGGGGGCGGTGGCGGCGGTGGCTACCACCGACCGGATCGGTACGCTCGTCTTGCGCGCCCCCACCCGTCCCGCCTGGACCAACGCCAAGTCCATGTGGAGCGCCCAGGCGATCAGCGGCGGGCGGAGGGTGGTGGGAATCGGGGCGGCCGATTCGATGTCGCGCGGGGAGATGGAGGCCTACGGCCTTCCCTTCGGGTCGCTGGAGGAGCGGCTCCGGCAGGTGCGGGAGACGGTGGAGGCGCTCGATGCCCCCGAGCTCGCCCTCCTCGGGGTCACCCGGCCCCCGGTGTGGATCGCCGGACGGCTGCCTGCCTTGCGCAGGCTGGCCGCCGAGGTGGCAGAGGGGTGGAACGTCTGGGGAGGAGAGCCCGCCCGGCTGGCGGAGGAGGCGGCCGAGACCCGGTCCTGGGCCAACGGCCCGTTCACGGTCAGCTGGGGTGGGGTGGTGCTGCTGGCACCCGATCGTCCGAGCCTGGAGGCGGCGCTGGCGCGACGGGGAAGCCGGAAGGGGGTGATCGCCGGGGTCCCCGAGGAGGTGGCGGAGCAGCTCGCCGCCTTCGTGGAGGCCGGGGCCGACGAGCTGGTGCTGTCACTGTTGCCTTCGGATGAGCCCGAGGCGAGCTGGCGGCTCTTCGCCGAGCGAGTCCGCCCCTTGCTCGGCTGAGCCGGGCGCGGTTGGTACCCTGTCCGACCAGGAGGATGCCCGTGGATTTTCGCCGCATCGGCAACCTGCCGCCCTACGTCTTCGCCACGATCGACGAATTGAAGCTGGCGGGGAGGCGGGCGGGAGAGGACATCATCGACCTCGGGTTCGGCAATCCCGACATCCCCACCGCCCCCGAGGTGGTCGCCAAGCTCTGTGAGGCCGCCGCCAACCCCCGCAACCACCGCTACTCGGTCTCGCGGGGCCTGCCCAACCTGCGCAAGGCGTTGGCCGACCGGTATCGACGTCGCTTCGGCGTCGAGCTGGATCCGGAGACGGAGGTGATCAGCACCATCGGAGCCAAGGAGGGTCTGTCCCACCTGCTGTGGACGCTGGTGCAGCCAGGCGATGTCGCCCTCGTACCCGAGCCCAGCTACCCGATCCACCTCTACGCCCCGGTCCTGGCCGGGGCCGAGGTGCGGAAGGTACCCCTGTCGATCGACACCGACTTCTTCGCCCGCCTGGAGAGCGCCTTCCGGGACTCCTGGCCGCGACCGCGGGTCATCGTCACCTCCTTCCCCCACAACCCGACCACCGTCTGCGTCGACCTCGACTTCTTCGAGAAGCTGGTGGCCTTCGCCCGCACCCACGAGGTCTTCTTGGTGCACGACTTCGCTTACGCCGACGTCGCCTTCGACGGCTACCGGCCCCCCAGTCTGCTGGAGGTGCCGGGGGCGCGAGAGGTGGGAGTGGAGCTGTACACCCTCACCAAGGGCCACTCGATGGCCGGCTGGCGGATGGGATTCATGGCCGGGAACCAGGCGATGGTGGCCGCCCTCGCCAAGCTGAAGTCCTACCTCGACTACGGGACCTTCCAGCCCATCCAGATCGCCTCCATCATCGCCCTCAACGAGGGCGACGATCACGTGGCCGAGGTGGCCGGCATCTACCAGCGGCGGCGAGACGCGTTGGTCGAAGGACTGAACCGGGCCGGCTGGAAGATCGACAAGCCGAGGGGCACCATGTTCGTCTGGGCCGAGATCCCTGGCCCCTACGCCGAGATGGGTTCGCTGGACTTCGCCGTGCAGCTGCTCCGCCAGGCCAAGGTGGCGATCAGCCCGGGCGTCGGATTCGGCCGGAACGGAGAGGGCTACGTACGGTTTGCGCTGGTCGAGAACGAGCAGCGCATCAACCAGGCCGTGCGGGGGATCCGGAAGGCGCTCGACCGGCTCTGAGGCCGCCCTCAGCTCCCGAGGGGCACGTAGGCCTTCTCGACGTATTCCGTGACCATCCGGTGGGTCGAGAAGCGGGTGAGCGTGGAGATCATCGACTCCTCCATTCGCTCGACCCAACCGAGCGGGACACCCTGCTCGTTCCGGTCGTAGAAGAGCGGCACGATCTCGTCCTGCAGGACCCGGTAGAAGGCGAGGGCGTCTTCGTTGTCCTGGCCGGCATGGTCCCCCGATTCGCCATGGGAGCCGAAGGTCCACCCGTTCTTGCCGTTGTATCCCTCGGCCCACCAGCCGTCGAGGACCGACAGGTTGAGCACCCCGTTGATGGCGGCCTTCATCCCTGACGTGCCACTCGCCTCCTGGGGAGGGCGGGGGTTGTTGACCCACACGTCGACCCCCTGGACCAGGAAGCGGGCCATGCGTAGGTCGTAGTCCTCCAGGATGTAGACGTGGCCGGCCAGCTCGGGGCTCTGAGACAGCTCCACGATGTGGCGGATGAACTCCTGCCCGTGACGGTCGGCCGGATGGGCCTTGCCGGCGAAGATGACCTGGACGGGGCGGTCCGGGTTGGTGAGGATCGCCTGCAGCCACGGGATGTTGTGGAACATCAGGGTGGCGCGTTTGTAGGTGGCGAAGCGGCGAGCAAACCCGAGGGTGAGGCGGTCGGGGGGAAGCATGCGCTCCACCGACCGCAGCTCGTCGGGGGAAGCCCCGTGCCGGGCCAGCTGCCGCCGGAAACGGCCTCGCACGAACCGGGTGAGGAGCTGTTTGCGGTTGACGTGGCCGGTCCACAGCTGGTCCGGGGTCAGCTCTCGCAGCTTCTCGATGGAGGTGGGCTCCTCCACCAGCTCACTCGGCCAGGCCGGACCGATCAGCTTGGTCAGGGTGCGGCCGGTGTCGCGTCCCACCCAGGAGGGGGTGTGCACCCCATTGGTGACCGCGAACGGGGGAGTGCGGAGCAGCTGCACCCAATCCCGCGACACCACCTCGGCGTGGCGGGCGCTGACCCCATTCACCTTGGCGGCGAGACGGATGGCCATCGCCCCGAGGTCGAACCTGCCGAGATCACCCGGATGGGACGAGGCGATGGTCGCCAGGTAGGACACATCGGTGCCGACCTGGGCGGTCCACCACCCCAGGTACTTCTCGGCGAGGTGGAAGTCGAAGACTTCGTTCCCGGCCGGAACTGGGGTGTGGAGGGTGAAGAGGGTCGAGGCGGCCACCGCTCGTTCGGCCGTCTCCAGCGTCTCGCCGGCCGCCACCCTCACCGCCAGCCGCTCCAGCAAGCTCATGGCGGCGTGGCCCTCGTTGACGTGCCAGACCGCCGGCTCGATGCCGAGGGCGGTCAGCACCCGCACCGAACCGATGCCCAGCACCAGCTCCTGGCAGAACCGCATCTCCCGTCCCCGGATGTAGAGGGTGTGGGTGATGGGCCGGTCGGCGGGTTCGTTCTCGGGGATGTCGGTGTCCAGCAGCAGCACTTGGGTGCGCCCCACGTCCAGCTTCCACACCGCCACCTGGACGGTGCGTCCGGGGAACTCGACGCTCACCTTGAGCTGGCCGCCCCGGGGGCCGGCCACGGGTCGCACCGGAAGGCGGTTCTGGTCGAGGACCGGGTAGGTGTGCTGCTGGTCGCCTTCGGCGTCGATCTCCTGGCGGAAGTAGCCCCGCCGGTAGAGGAGGCCGGTGGCCAGGAGCGGCAGCCCCAGGTCGGAGGCGGCCTTGGCGTGGTCGCCCGCCAGCACCCCCAGACCTCCGGAGTAGATGGGCAGGGAGCTGTGGACGCCGTACTCCGTGCACAGGTAGGCAATCGGACCGTTGAGGGATCCCTGCTCGTGCCGGTCCCACCAGGTCTCGCGGCTGGTCAGGTAGTCGTCGAACGAAGCCACCACCTCGTCGTACAGATCGTGGAACGTGTCGCTCGCCTCCAGCATGTGCCAGGTCTCCTGGTCGACCGCCGCCAGGAGGTCGATCGGGTTGTGGTACTGCTCCCACAGCATGGCGTCAATGGCATGCCACAGGTTGATGGCGGCCGGGTCCCACGACCACCACAGGTTGTAGGCGAGCTCGTAGAGACGGGCAAAGGCATTGGGGACGCCCAGCTCGATGGTGGACAGCACGGGAATGTTGGGACCCATGGCGGGAATCCTCGGGTGGGTGAAGGGGAGGAGGCTAGCGGTCCCGACCGGTCGTCACCAAAGGTGGTAGCTCGCTACGCTGACCCGATCCCAGGCGAGGAGTCGGTGCATGGCGTTTCCGGACGGAACCGCCGACTTCAGATCGGACACCGTCACCCGGCCCACCACCGAGATGCGCAGGGCCATGGCCGAGGCCGAGGTGGGCGACGACGTGTACGGCGAGGATCCCACCGTCAACCGGCTGGAGGAGGCGGCGGCCGAGGTGATGGGGACGGAGGCGGCCCTGTTCGTGCCTTCCGGAACGATGGGCAACCAGCTGGCAATCAACACCCACACCCGGCCGGGCGACGAGGTCGTCTGCGTTCGCGGTGCTCACGTCCGCAACTTCGAGCACGGCGCCGGACCCGCCCTCTCCGGGATCGCCTTCCGCACCATCGCCACCCCGGACGGGGTGATCACCCCGGAAGCGCTCAGCGACGCCATCCATCCCTCCCGGCGGCTACCGGCCGCCACCC
>JBFGJL010000118.1:0-5629 GCA_041577235.1 Acidimicrobiia bacterium
CCGCCCTCGACCGGCTGCTCGACCGGACCGTGGTGCTGGCGCCGGCCGGTTTCACCAAGTTCGGGTACCAGGCCCGCCGGGGGCCCGGCCGCCCCATCGACGCCTCCCTGGAGAACAAGACGATGGTGGTGACCGGAGCCACGTCCGGCCTGGGCCTGGCCACCGCCCGTTCGCTCGCCCGGTTGGGGGCAACCGTGGTGCTGGTCGGGCGGGATCGGGGTCGGACCGAAGCGGCTCTGAACGAGGTGAGGGCCGCCGTCCCCGACGTCCCCGTGACGGCGGAGCTGGCCGACCTCAGCCTGATGAGCGAGGTCCGGGCGCTGGCGGAGCGCCTGCTCGCCGCCCATCCGGAGGTGCACGGGGTGGTCAACAACGCCGGGACCCTCTTCCCCGAACGGGAAGTGACCGACGAGGGAATCGAACGGACCCTCGCCACCAACCTGCTGTCGCATTTCCTGCTCACCAACCTCCTGATCCCCCGGCTGGTGGCCTCCGCTCCGGCCCGGATCGTCAACGTCTCCTCGGGCGGGATGTACACCCAGCGGATCGCGGTGGACGACCTCCAATCCGCCTCCGACCCCTACCAGGGAGCCCGGGCCTACGCTCGCACCAAGCGCGGGCAGGTGATCCTCACCGAGATGTGGGCCGAACAGCTCGCCGGCACCGGGGTCACCGTCAACTCCATGCATCCCGGCTGGGCCGACACCCCCGGCCTGTCCGGATCGCTGCCCGGGTTCCGGCGGCTCACCAAGTCTCTGTTGCGCACCCCCGAGCAAGGAGCCGACACCATCGTGTGGCTGGCCGCCTCCAACCAGGCCCGGGAACACACCGGGGAGTTCTGGCTCGACCGCACCCCCCGGCCCACCCACCTGCTCCCCGGCACCCGGGAGACGGACGAGGAGCGGCTCCGGCTGTGGGAACGCCTGACGGAGCTGTCCGGCTGGGAGGGCGGTCCGGCCCCGGGCGAGGTCTGGCCCGGCCGGTCCCGGCCAACCGCCTGAGCGCCGGTGTCGGGGCGGCGGCGGCGCCACTAGCCTGCCGGTCTCGATGACAGGCTCGCCTCCCCTTCCCCCGCTGCGACGGCTGTGGCGGTACGCCTCCGGTCACCGCCGCCGGGTGCTGGTGGCCGCCACCTTCTCGGTCCTCAACAAGACCTTCGATCTGGCCCCGCCCATCCTCATCGGCATGGCGGTGGACGTGGTGGTGGCCCGGGAACAGTCCTTCCTGGCCTCCTTCGTGGAGGGGCCCCGTCCCCAGTTGGTGCTGCTGGCGGTGCTCACCTTCGTGATCTGGGCGTTGGAGTCGTTGTTCGAGTACCTCTACGCGGTCTGGTGGCGGAACCTGGCCCAGACGGTCCAGCACGAGCTCCGGCTCGAAGCCTACGCCCACGTCCAGAGCCTGGAGCTGGCCTACTTCGAGGACCGCTCCACCGGGGGACTGATGGCCATCCTCAACGACGACGTCAACCAGCTGGAGCGGTTCCTCGACGGCGGCGCCAACGACCTCCTGCAGGTACTCACCACCGTCGTCCTGATCGGCGCCGGCTTCTTCGCCATCGCCCCCGGAGTGGCCTGGCTCGCCTTCCTCCCCATCCCGCTGATCCTGTGGGGGTCGTTCCGATTCCAGCACCGCATCGCCCCCCGCTACGCCACGGTGCGGGCCCGGGCCGGCGACCTCAACGCCCAGCTGGCCAACAGCCTGGGCGGCATCGCCACCATCAAGAGCTTCACCGCCGAGGAGCGGGAGGTGGCCCGGATCGGCGCCGGCAGCGACGAGTACCGGGCCGCCAACCGGCTGGCGATCCGCCTTTCCTCCGCCTTCTCCCCCCTCATCCGGGTGGCGGTGCTGTTGGGGTTCACCGCCACCCTCCTGCTGGGCGGGTTTCGCGCCCTGTCGGGAACGCTGGCGGTCGGCGCCTACAGCGTGATGGTGTTCCTCACCCAGCGCCTGCTGTGGCCGCTCACCCGGCTGGGCGAGACCTTCGACCTCTATCAGCGGGCGATGGCCTCCACCAACCGGATCCTCGACCTGCTCGACACCCGTCCCCAGATCGCCTCCGGTCAACAGCCTCTTCCCCCGGGAACGGTGCGGGGCGAGGTCGGCTTCGATCGGATCACGTTCGCCTACCAGCCGGGCTTCCCGGTGCTGGAGGACGTCACCATTCGGGTGGAGGCCGGCGCCACGGTCGGGATCGTGGGCTCGACCGGGTCGGGCAAGACCACGATGGTCAAGCTGCTGCTGCGGTTCTACGACCCCCAGCAGGGGTCGATCACCGTCGACGGTCACGACCTGCGCCTCCTCGATCTGGCCCAGCTCCGACGGGCGATCGGCTTCGTCTCCCAGGACGTGTTCCTGTTCCACGGCACGGTCCGCGACAACATCACCTACGGCCGGCCCGATGCCGGCACCGACGAGATCGTCCACGCCGCCACCGTCGCCGAGGCCCACGAGTTCATCCTTGCCCTCCCCGACGGGTACGAGACGGTGGTCGGAGAACGGGGCCAGAAGCTGTCGGGAGGACAGCGCCAGCGGCTGTCGATCGCCAGGGCCATCCTCGTCGACCCTCCCATCCTGGTGCTGGACGAGGCGACCTCGGCGGTGGACAACGAGACCGAGGCGGCCATCCAACGCTCGCTCGAGCGGGTCTCGCTCGACCGCACCACCATCGTCATCGCCCACCGGCTGTCCACCGTCCGCCACGCCGATCGGATCTACGTCCTCGACCGGGGACGGCTGGCCGAGGTGGGCGACCACGACCAGCTGGTGGCGGCCGGCGGCATCTATCAGAGCCTCTGGAAGGTCCAGACCGGCGACGCCGTCCCCTGGCACGTCCAGACCGACTGAGCCCGCCCGACGGCGGAGTGCCATCATGGTGGGCGACCAAGGAGTGGACACCATGACCATCAAGCGCCTGGGAATCGTCGGAGCCGGACAGATGGGAGCGGGCCTGGCCGAAGTGGCCGCCCGGGCCGAGATCGAGGTGCTGATCCATGACATCGATGAGGAGGCCACCGGCCGGGGTCGCACCCGCATCGAGCAGTCGATGGCCAAGGCGGTGGAACGGGGAAAGCTGAGCGACGACGAGCGCCAGGCCGCCCTCGACCGGATCACCTTCACCACCGACCTCGAGGCGATGAGCGACCGGCAGGCGGTGGTGGAGGCGGTGAGCGAGCTGGAGCCGCTCAAGCTGGAGATCTTCGGCCGGCTCGACGAGATCGTGAAGGATCCGGAGGCGCTGCTGGCGTCCAACACCTCCTCCATCCCCATCACCCGACTGGCCCGGGCCACCTCCCGCCCCGAGCAGGTGGTGGGCCTCCATTTCTTCAACCCGGTACCGGTGATGAGCCTGGTCGAGTTGGTCACCACCCTGCTGTCGTCGGCCGAGACGGAGGCGCGGGCAGAGGCTTTCGCCGCCGACCAGCTGGGCAAGGAGGTGATTCGGGCCAAGGACCGAGCCGGGTTCGTGGTCAACATGCTGTTGGTCCCCTACCTGATGGAAGCCATCCGCATGTACGAGGCCGGCTTCGCTTCCGCCGCCGACATCGACACCGGGATGCGGGAGGGCGCCAACCATCCGATGGGGCCGCTCACCCTGGCCGACTTCATCGGGCTCGACACCTGCAAGGCGGTGGCCGACATCCTCTACGCCGAGTTCCGGCTCCCCCAGTACGCCCCTCCCCCACTGTTGGTGCGGATGGTCGAGGCGGGCCTGCTGGGCCGCAAGACCGGGCGGGGCTTCTACCAGTACGGCTAGGTCGGTGCCCGCCGCCTGCGATACTGGGCACCCACGGAGGTACCCATGAACGAGCTGTCCTTCGAACGGCCCGATCCCCACGATTTCCTGGCGATCGACGCTCTCCTCACCGACGAGGAGCGGCTGCTGCGCGACACCGTCCGCCGTTTCGTGCAGGAGCGGATCCTGCCCGACGTGGCCGGCTGGTACGAGGAGGGCACGTTCCCGGTCGAGCTGGCCAAGGAGATGGGCGCCATGGGCCTGCTCGGCATGCACCTGGACGGATACGGCTGCGCCGGCACCAGCAACCTCGCCTACGGCCTCGCCTGCCTGGAGCTGGAAGCGGGCGACTCCGGCACTCGCAGCTTCGTGTCGGTGCAGGGGTCGTTGGCCATGTTCCCGATCTGGAAGTTCGGCTCGGAGGAGCAGAAGCAGGAATGGCTGCCGCGGATGGCGGCCGGGGAGGCGATCGGATGCTTCGGCCTCACCGAACCCGACTCGGGATCGGACCCCTCCTCCATGCGCACCCACGCCCGCCGGGATGGCGGGGACTGGGTGCTGAACGGGACCAAGATGTGGATCACCAACGGGGGCGTCGCCGACGTGGCGGTGGTCTGGGCTCGGACCGACGACGGGATCCGCGGGTTCGTGGTCCCCACCGACACCCCCGGGTTCTCCGCCCAGAACATCCACCGCAAGCTCAGCCTGCGAGCCTCGGTCACCTCCGAGCTGATCCTGGACGGCGTGCGGGTACCGGACGCCTTCATGCTCCCCGGGGTGGCGGGCATGCGCGGCCCGCTCTCCTGCCTGAACGAGGCCCGGTTCGGGATCGTGTTCGGGGTGATGGGGGCCGCCCGCGCCTGCTACGAAGCGGCGCTGGGCTACGCCCTGGAGCGGGAGCAGTTCGGCTCCCCCATAGCCGCCTTCCAGCTCACCCAGCAGAAGCTGGTCGACATGATGGTGGTCGTCAACCGAGGAACGCTGCTGGCCATCCATCTCGGCCGAATGAAGGACGCCGGCACCCTCACCCCGGAGATGATCTCGTTCGGAAAGCTCGACAACGTGCGCCACGCCCTGGAGGTGGCCCGCACCGCCCGGGGGGTGCTGGGCGCCAACGGCATCACCCTCGAATACCCGGTGATCCGCCACATGACCAACCTCGAGTCGGTCTACACCTACGAGGGCACCAACGAGATCCACACCCTCGTGCTGGGCAACGCCCTCACCGGCCTGGACGCCTTCGGCGCGTAGCCGGTCGAGCAGCCGCACCGGGACGGCGCCGACGAGCCCCCACCAATCTGGACTGATCGTCACCAGTCACCCACCCGACGCGTTTGTTAGGTTGTCCGGAACGGTTCGGTCATGTCGACCTCGGGGGAAGGGGGTGGAGCCGCAGCACCACAGCCATGGCTGGTTGTGGATTCCGTCCGTTCTGATGCAGGAGGTTCTGGATGAAACGTCCGTTTCGACTCGTACTGTCGTTCCTGGTGATCCTGGCCATGACGCTTCCGGCGGTCCCGGCCGGAGCCGACCCGGAAGGCGATCACGTCGGCCCGGGATCGACCGGTCCCGACCAGCACACCGACAACATCCATCTGCTGGCGAACACCGGGCCATCGGCTCCCGGCGTCACCCAATCGGATCTGGCCTTCAACGGGAAACTGGCCTTCGCCGGCAACTATCGCGGGTTCCGGATCTTCGACATCAAGGCGCCGGCCAATCCGAAGCTGGTCACCAGCTTCGCCTGTAACGGGGCGCAGGGAGATTTGACGACCTACGGGAAGTGGTTGTTCCGATCGGTGGACACACCCCAGTCGGTGGCCGCCTGTGACAGCACCAACTCGAACGCCACCATCGCGGGGACCTTCGAGGGTATCCAGGTGTTCGACATCAGCG
>JBFGJL010000119.1:0-5603 GCA_041577235.1 Acidimicrobiia bacterium
ATGGCCGTGTGAGGATCGACTACCAGCCCCCACTCTGTGTCCGTCCCGGCCATGGCCGCCTCGGTGGCGGCGTCGTCGAACCAGGCGGCCCGGAACAGGCCCAGCTCGGCCAGGGCGGTCTGCGGCAGGATCAGCTCTCCCCGGCGGCGGTAGTGAGCCATCGCCTCGGCGAGGTCGGCCGGTTCCCACACCGCCGCCAGCAGCCGCTCCAGGTTGGAGGGAACCTGGATGTCCATCGCCGGGGAGATCGTGGGACGAACATCTTCGACCGGCAGACGGCCGGTTTGCAGGAAGGTGGTGATGCCGTGATTGCGGTTGCTGCCGACGATCAGTCGTTCGATGGGCAGACCCATGCGATGGGCGGCATAACCGGCGTAGGCGTTCCCGAAGTTGCCGGTGGGTACGGCGAACGACAGCGCCCGCTCGCCCCCCTCGACGGCGAGCGCCGCCCAGACGTAGTAGGCGATCTGGGCCATGATCCGCCCCCAGTTGATCGAGTTGACCGCCGCCAGGTCCAGGCGGGCAGCCAGCTCCCGATCGGCGAACAGGGCCTTCACCAGGTCCTGGCAGTCGTCGAAGGTGCCGGCCACGGCCAGGTTGTGGACATTGGGCGCCGTGACCGTGGTCATCTGCCGCCGCTGTACCTCCGACACCCGGCCGCGGGGATGGAGGATGAACACATCGATGGCATCGCGGTCGCGACAGGCTTCGATGGCAGCGGACCCGGTGTCTCCGGAGGTGGCTCCCACCACCGTGATCCGCCGTCCCTGCCGGCTCAGGATGAGATCGAACAGTCTTCCCACCAGGGCCAGGGCATAGTCCTTGAACGAGAGAGTGGGACCCCAGATCAGCTCCAGCAGGTAACGATCGTCGGACAGCCGGCGGACCGGAGCGATCTCGGGATGACGGAAACCGGCGTAGGCGCTCTCCGCCGCCCGGGCCAGCTCGGCCTTGGTGAGGGACGGCTCGACGAAGGGGGCCACCACCTCGGTGAGCAGCTCCGCATAGCCGAGACCTGCCAGATGGGCCGCAGCCGGGAGCGCCGGCCAGGTTTCCGGGAGATAGAGCCCGCCGTCGGGAGCGAGCCCGGTCAGCATCACGTCTTCGAACTCGGCGTCGGCCGGGCCGGCCGACCGGGTCGACCGATAGCGCATCAGATCTCGTCGTGCTGGACGCGGATGGTGGCGGCCACCTGGCGTACCACCTCCAGGCGTTCGAGCGCCTCCCGCGCCAGGCGGTGCTGGCTCTCGGGGGCAGCGTGAGTGATGAGGATGAGGGTGGCCTCGTCGCCACGCCCGTCCTGCCACACCGAGGCGATGCTGACCATCGCCTCACCGAACACGGTCGCGATCCGGGCCAGCACCCCGGGAGCGTCGGTCACCTCCAGACGCAGATACCAGCGGGTGTCGACTTCCTTGAAGTCCAGGATCCGGCTGGGAGCGAATCTGACCTTGGGCGCCACCTGGGCGCCGGCCAGCAGCTCCCGGGCACCGTCGATGACGTCGCCCAGGACGGCCGTGGCGGTGGGGTCGCCGCCCGCCCCCGGCCCGGAGAAGAGCAGCTCGCCCACCGCCGGACCCTCGACGAAGATGGCGTTGAACGCTCCTCGCACGCCGGCCAGCGGGTGGCGGCGAGGGACCAGCGCCGGATGGACCCGCACGCTCACCCCCTCCGGGGTCTCCTCGGCCACGGCCAGTAGCTTCGGCACATAGCCCAGCTCTCCGGCCAGGCGGATGTCGCTGGGTTGGAGCTGATCGATGCCCTCCCGGTACACCTGCTGACCCGGCACCCAGGTCCCGAAGGCGAGACTGGCGAGGATGGCGGCCTTGGCGGCAGCATCGTCACCCGAGACGTCGGCGGTGGGATCGGCCTCGGCGTAGCCGAGCGCCTGGGCTTCGCTCAGCACGTCGGCGTACTCCCGCCCCTCCTCGGCCATCTTGGTGAGGATGAAGTTGGTGGTGCCGTTGACGATCCCCAGCACCCGGCTGAGGCGTTCCCCGGCCAGCGACTCGGAGAGGGGACGGATGATGGGAATGCCGCCCCCCACCGCCGCCTCGAACAGCAAGGAGACGCCGCTGGAAGCGGCGGTCTCGATCAGGTCTTGACCGCGGGCGGCCACCAGCTCCTTGTTGGCGGTCACCACCGGCTTCCCGGCCCGGAGCGCCCGCAACACCAGCTCGCCCGCCGGTTCGAGCCCTCCCATCAGCTCCACCACCAGCTGGACGTCGGGATGGTCGACCACCTGGTCGGCCTGGTCGGTCAGGAGTCCGTCCGGCAGCTCGTAGGGTCGCGCCTTGCCGAGGTCCCGCACCGCCACCCGCACCAGGTCGAGCTCGAGCCCGGCCTTGGCCGAGATGACATGCCCTTCGGTCACCAGCCGCCGGGCCAGGGTCCCACCTACGTTGCCGCCGCCGAGGATGCCGACTCCGACTCTCACCGTTCGCCCTCGATCATGGAGGCGGCGATGGTACCGGACCGCCGGTACCCTCCGGGGGGCATGGCCGGACCCATCTCCCCTGCTCTCCTGCCCGACCACGCCACCATCGACCGGGGGCGGCTGCTGATCGCCGGTTGTGACACGCTGGAGCTGGCCGAGCGGTTCGGCACCCCGCTGTTCGTCTACGACGAGGACCACCTGCGCGCCCGCTGCCGGGAGGCACGGCAGGCGTTCGGAGAGGGAGTGGCCTACGCCACCAAGGCGTTCTTGTGTCGGACGATGGCCCGCATCGCCCACGAGGAAGGGCTGCAGCTGGATGTCGCCACGGGAGGCGAGATGGCCGTGGCCCTTGCGGCCGGCGTTCCCCCTTCCCGACTGGTGTTCCACGGCAACAACAAGTCCGAGGAGGAGCTACGCACCGCTCTGGGGCAGGGGGTGGGCCGGATCGTGATCGACTCGTTCGACGAGCTCGACCGGCTGGAGCTGCTGCACGGGCAGGGCTTGGGACCGGCCACCGTGCTGGTGAGGATCACCCCCGGGGTGGAGGCTCACACCCACGAGTTCGTCGCCACCGGCCACGACGACACCAAGTTTGGGTTCACCGTGTCGTCCGGGGCAGCGGCGATGGCCATCGAACGGGCGGCGGCCTCGCCGGCGGTGCGGCTGGTGGGCCTGCACGTCCACATCGGCAGCCAGGTCTTCCTGCTCGACTCCTTCGCCGAGGCCGCTGCCATCGTGGCCCACTTCGCCGCCCCCTACCGGCTGCCGGAGCTGAGTCTGGGGGGCGGTCTCGGGGTTCCGTACGTGGAGGGCGAGGAGGCTCCGGGCATCACCGCCTGGGCGGAGGCGCTCCACGCCGCCTGCCGGCGGGCCGGGCTGGAGGGCAGGATCGTGGCCGAGCCGGGCCGGGCGGTGGTGGCGGCGGCGGCGGTGACGCTCTATCGGGTGGGAACCATCAAGGAGATCCCCGCCATCCGCACCTACCTGGCGGTGGACGGTGGGATGAGCGACAACCCCCGGCCGGTGCTGTACGGCAGCGGCTACGAAGCGTTCCTGCCGAGGGCGGTGGACGCCGACCGGCCCCGGGCGGTGACGGTGGTGGGCAAGCACTGCGAATCGGGCGACGTGCTGGTTCGGGAAGCGTGGGTGCCCGCCGACGTGACCGTGGGCGACGTGCTCGCCACTCCGGTCACCGGTGCCTACGGGCACTCGATGGGCTCCAACTACAACAAGGTCCTGCGGCCGGCGGTGGTGTTCTGCCGGGAGGGACGGGCCCGGCTGGTGGTGCGCCGCGAGACCTATGACGATCTGCTGGCGACCGACGTCGAAGAGCCGCCTGCGGCGGGTGACCAGCCGGGAAGGCGGGGCGGGGAGGAGGACTACACTCCGGCCCGATCGCCCTCGTAGCTCAGGGGATAGAGCGCCGGCCTCCGGAGCCGGGTGCGCAGGTTCGAATCCTGCCGAGGGCGCCGCTCACCATGACGCCCGCAGCGGGCGCCCATCCCGCCGCCGGGCCACCAGCAGCAGTGCCCACCCGCCGGTCAACAGCGCCGCCGCCAGCACCGCCAGCACCGCGCTGTCGAGGCCGGTGAACGGCAGGGTGCCGTCGTCGCCCGGCTGGGCGGCCCCGCCGGGGGCGGCGCTGCCGCCGGCGACGACCGCCGCCGAGCCGCCGGCATCGCCGATGCCGTCGCCGAAGGGGAGGGCGGCGACCACGGTGACGGTCAGCACGACCTCCCGGCAGGCGATCGGGTCGCCGTCGTCGCAGATCCGCACCGTGAAGGTGTAGGTGCCGCCCCGGGCCGCCAGGCCGCCGAAGGTGCCGTCGGCGTTCAGGGTCAGACCGGGGGGCAGCTGCCCGGACACCAGCGTGAAGGTGACCACGCCCCCTTCCGGATCCAGGGCGGTGAGGGCGGCGGGGGTGTCTCCCACCAGCACGATCGGGGCGAGGGCCCCGGTGTAGACTGGAGGATCGTTGACCGCCCGCACCGTGACGGTCACCTGGGCGATGTCACACAGCCCCTCGGGATCGCCCACCGCCAGCACGGTGGCAGTCTCACAGACCGTGTAGGTGAAGCGGTCCGTACCGGCGAACTCGGGGTTGGGGGTGTAGGTGAGAGTGCCGTCGGCATTGCGCCGGACGCTGCCGTGGGCGGGGCTCCCCACCTCGGCCACGGTCAGGGTGTGGCCGTTGGGATCGGAGTCGTTGTCCATCACCGGAACGGTGTCGGCCGTGTCCTCGTCGGTGGCGACCACGTCGTCGACCGCCACCGGCGGCAGGTTGCCGGCGCCGTAGCCGAAGTCGAACCCGGCCACCAGGTCGCCGCCCCCCACCACCCGGGTGGCAACCGAGTCGAACCCGCCGTCGGGGTCGGCCGTGGCCACCAGGCCGGCCGGGAGGGTGGAGGTGACCACCCGCACCCGGTAGCGGCCAGGCAGCACCGTGGTGAAGGTGTAGCCGCCGGCGGTGGTGACGGCCGAGGCCACGACCACATCGTCGCCGGTGCCGAGCCGCCCATCGGGACCGGCGGTCACCAGCTCCACTCCCACCCCGTCCAACCGGGGCTCGCCCGCGTCCCGGATTCCGTCCCCGTCGGCGTCGAACCACACGGCCCCGCCGATGGTGGCGCCGGGGGTGACGGTGAGGGTGACGGTGGCCGAGTCGCAGCGCCCGCTCGGGTCGCAGACGGTGTAGGTGAAGCTGTCGGTGCCGGAGAAGCCGGCCCGGGGGGTGTAGGCGATGGTGCCGTCGTGGTTGATGACGGCGGCGCCGTTGGCGGGCACCGTCACCGAGGTGACGGTGAGCGGGTCCCCGTCCGGGTCGGTGTCGTTGGCGAGCACGTTCACGATGACGGGCCCGATGGTGGTGGCAGTGTCGGCGGCCGCCACCGGGGCGTCTGCAACCGGGGTGACCGTCACCACCGCCGTCACCGGGGTGCAGGCGCCGGCCGGGTCGCAGACGGTGTAGGTGAAGCTGTCGGTGCCGTTCCAGTCGGCATCGGGGGTGTAGGTGACGGTGCCGTCGCCGTTGACCACCACCGTGCCGTGGGCGGGCTGGGTGACCGTTCCGACCGTCAGAGACCCGCCTTCGGGGTCGAAGGCGCCGGCCAGCGGATCGAACGAGACCGGCGTGTCCTCGGAGGTCGTCAGGGCGGGCGGCACCACC
>JBFGJL010000120.1:0-5601 GCA_041577235.1 Acidimicrobiia bacterium
CCGGAGCTGCTGTTCACTGCCACCGAGCCGGGGGTCGGTGACTCGACGACCAACGGCCGCTGGCACTCGGCGGCCTTCACCTGGGACGGCCAGGTGATCGCGGCCGGCTGGGAGCCGGGCGGCGGCGGTGACGCCGAGTGCGAGGCCGGCGACCCCGATGTGGACAAGAGCTTGTTCTTCTACAGCGCCAGCACTGGAGCCAAGCTGGGCCAGTGGGTCCTGCCCAGGGCACAGGGCGCCGACGAGAACTGCACCGTCCACAACTACAACATCGTGCCGCTGCGGAGCGGCCGCTATGTGGCAGTGAGCGGCAACTACCAGGCCGGCACCTGGGTGACCGAGTTCACCGACCCGGCCAACCCGGTGACGGTGGCCTGGTCCGACCCGGTCTCGCTCGGCCCCGGCAGCTTCTGCGGAGGCCTGTGCCAGATCGGCGGGTCCTGGTCGACCTACTGGTACAACAACTTCGTGTACGAGTCGGACATCACCAAGGGGCTCAACGTCTTCCGAGTGAGCGACTCGGCCACGGCCGGCGCCGTCATGCTGGACCGGCTGAATCCCCAGACCCAGGAGTTCACGATCAGCTGATCGCGAGCTCGTCCGGAGGGGCCCGGACCGGGAGATCGGTCCGGGCCCTCCCGCGCCGGTGACCGCCGAGCGCGGTCGATCGGATACGATCGGTCCCCACGAGGAGAGGGAGGGGCGGTGGCGGACATCTCGGAGGCGGAGCTGCGGCAGATCTACGGCAGCTCGAAGACGATCGCGGTGGTGGGGGCGTCGTCCGATCCCGACAAGGCGGCCCACCGGATCCCCGCCTATCTGCACTCCTACGGGTACCGGATGGTGGGGGTCAGTCCCACCCTCACCGAGTTCCTGGGTGGACCGGTCTTCCCGTCGCTGGGAGAGGTGGACGTTCCGGTCGACGTGGTGGAGGTCTTCCGCCCCGCCGACGAAGCTCCTGAGATCGCCCGCCAGGCGGTCGACATCGGCGCCAAGGTGCTGTGGCTCCAGCTCGGGATCGTCTCGGAGGAGGCGGACCGCATCGGCCGGGAAGGGGGCCTCACCGTGGTGATGGATCGATGCATGGGTGCCACCCACGCCACCCTGGAGCTGGGCATGGCTCCCGCCGACTGAGGGGAGAAGGGCGGGACTACCGTCTCCAGCCGGTCCAGCCGAACGCCCGGACGGCGGCGTAGGCGATGGTGCGACGCCAGCCCGGGACCCCCTCGTGCACCATGATGTCGCGGAACACCCGATCGGCTTCCTGGCGGGTGTAGGTGCGGGGTGGCTGCACCGATCCGTCTGGGAGACGGCCGCCGTGCTGGTAGATGAAGTCGTGGAGGAGGGGGGCGGCCACCGACAGCTCGAAGGGAGCGATCGCCCACCAGAACCAGCGGGGGATGGAGGCGAGGTCGAACTCGAACCCTCCCGGCACTGTGAGACGATGGTCGCCGTCCTGGTACGAGTAGGGATGCTCCAGCCGCCAGCCCGCCCCCCTCCCCAAGTAGGTGATCACCGGCGGCGGGAGCCGGGAGTCCTGGATCTGAACGGCGTCGCTGTCGAGCTGCCGCACGAAGTCCTTCACCATATCCACGCTATCGGATCGCCCCGGCGGGCGCCGCAGGGCCGGCCGGGCCGGACCTGGGGGACGGGGTAGGGCAGAATCGGCGGTGGTCGAGGCGCGGAGGAGAGTCCATGGCCGCGGTACGGGTGCTGCTGTTCGATGTGGGGGGCGTGCTGCTGTCGAACGGGTGGGACCGGGCCGCCCGCCGGCGCGCCTGCGAACACTTCGAGCTCGATTGGGAGGAGTTCCAGGACCGTCACGACTTCGTTGCCGGGGAGTTCGAGACCGGCGAGCTGTCGATCGACGCCTACTTGCAACGAACCGTGTTCTACCGGGAGCGGCCGTTCTCTCCGGACAGGTTCCTGGAATTCATGAAGGAGCAGTCCCATCCCATCCCCGAGATGCTGGCTTTGGTCGACCGGCTGGCCGAGGCGGGGACTTTGCTGCTGGCCACCCTCAACAACGAGTCTCGCTTCCTCAACGACTTTCGGATCGAGACATTCGGGCTGCGGTCCCTCTTCGACCTGTTCCTGTCCTCCTGCTACCTGGGGGTGAGGAAGCCGGAGCCGGAGATCTTTCGCCTCGCGGTCGACATCACCCAGCGGCAGCCGGAAGAATGCGTGTTCATCGACGATCGCCAGCTCAACCTGGAATGTGCGGAGCTGGCCGGGCTCCGTACCATCCACTTCCAGGGCGAGCCGCACCTGCGGCGAGTCCTCGCCCGGCTGGGCATCGACACCTGAGAGGAGAGCCATGGAGCTCGGCATGATCGGTCTGGGGAAGATGGGCTCGTTCATGAGCGAGCGGCTGGTGCGGGCCGGCCATGCGGTGGTGGGGTTCGACCTCGACCCGGAAGCGGTCAGCCGGGTGGAAGGCGTCGGGGCGGGAGGAGCCGGGTCGATCGAGGACCTGGTCGAACGACTGGCCCCCCGGAGGGCGGTGTGGATGATGGTGCCCTCCGGCCGGCCGGTCGACGACACGCTCGATCTCCTGTTGCCGCACCTCGATCGCGGCGACCTCGTCATCGACGGCGGCAACTCCCACTACAAGGACACGCTACGGCGGTCCGATCGGTGCCGGCAGCTCGGTGTGCACCTGGTCGACGTCGGCACCAGCGGCGGCATCTGGGGCCTGCGGGAGGGCTACAGCCTGATGGTGGGAGGAGAGGACGAACCGGTGGAGCATCTCACTCCCATCCTGCAGGCGCTGGCCCCCAGCCCCGAGCAGGGCTGGGGACACGTCGGCCCGGCCGGGTCCGGACATTTCGTGAAGATGGTCCACAACGGGATCGAGTATGGGTTGATGCAGGCCTACGCCGAAGGCTTCGCCCTGCTGGGAGCGAAGGAGGAGTTCGGCTTGGACCTCGAGCAGGTGGCGGGCATCTGGAGCAACGGCAGCGTGATTCGGTCGTGGCTGCTCGACCTGGTGGCCAAAGCCCTCTCCGAGAACCCGTCGCTGGCCGGGATCGCTCCCTATGTCCCGGACTCGGGGGAGGGCCGCTGGACGGTGTTCGAGGCGATCGACCTCGACGTGCCGGCGCCGGTGATCACCCTCGCCCTGATGCGACGGATCGGGTCGAGGGACGAGATGGAGTTCGCCGACCGGCTGGTGGCGGCCTTGCGCCACCAGTTCGGGGGGCACGCCGTCAAGCTGGAGGGTTGACCGTGGTGGACCGGCACCTGTTCGTCATCTTCGGCGGGAGCGGTGACCTCGCCCGGCGCAAGCTGCTTCCCTCCCTCTACCGCCTCCTCCAGCGCCGGGAGGTGGCCGATCGATGTCTGGTATTGGGGGTGGGCACGTCTCGCATGAGCGATGACGACTACCGGCGGATGGCGGCGCAGGCCTTGACCGCGGCCGGGCTCGATTCCGGTCGGGCGGGGGAGTGGTGTCGACAGGCGCTGTTCTATCAGTCGACCGCCGACGGCTACGAGGCCCTCGGGAAGCGCATCGCCCACATCGAAGCGGAGCAGGACCTGCCCGGCAACCGGGTTTTCTATCTGGCGTTGCCGCCGCCGGTCTTTCCCGCGGCCATCACCGGGCTGGGGGAGGCGGGACTCGCCACCGGTGCCGGCTGGACTCGTCTGGTGGTCGAGAAGCCGTTCGGCACCGACCTCGAGTCGGCCCGCCGGCTCAACGACCTCATCCATCGCTGGTTCGAGGAATCCCAGATCTACCGGATCGATCACTATCTGGGCAAGGAGACGGTGCAGAACCTGATGACGTTCCGCTTCGCCAACCCCATGTTCGAGAGCGTCTGGAACCGAGACCGGGTCGAGAAGGTGGAGATCACGGTCGCCGAGCAGCTGGGGGTGGAGGGGAGGGCGGGCTACTACGACCGGGCGGGGGCGGTGCGGGACATCGTGCAGAACCATCTCACCCAGCTGCTCTGCCTGGTCGCCATGGAGCCTCCGGCTTCCTTCGAAGCCGAGCGAATTCGCAACGAGAAGGTGAAGGTGGTGGAAGCGATCGGCCCCATCGAACTAGACCAGGTGCTGCTGGGCCAGTACACCTCCGGGCGGATCGACGGGGAGACGGTGCCGGGGTACCTGGACGCCGAGGGCGTGCCGCCCGATTCCACGACTCCTACCTTCGTCGCCCTCCGGTTGGGAGTCGGCACCTGGCGCTGGCAGGGCGTTCCCTTCTACCTGCGTACCGGCAAGCGCCTGCCAAGGCGTCTCACCGAGATCGTCGTCACCTTCCGCCAGCCGCCCCTGTGCTTCTTCCACGGCACCACCGACGGCTGCCAGATCCACTCCAACGTGCTGGTGATCGCTCTCCAGCCCGACGAGGGGTTCTCGCTGCGATTCGACGTGAAGGCGCCCGGTTCCGACACTCGAGTCGATCCCCAGGCGCTTCACTTCCGCTACAGCGAGGCCTATGGACGGCTGCCGGACGCCTACGAGACCCTCATCCTGGACGTGCTGGAGGGGGACCAGACCCTGTTCGTCCGGGCCGACGAAGTCGAGGCCTCCTGGCGGGCCTACGACCCGGTCTTGGAGTCGGCCGGCACCCCCCACTCCTACCCAGCCGGGACCTGGGGTCCGGCCGCCGTTTCCCCTCAGCTGGCGTTGGAGGCCTGGACGCCGGGCTAGGCGGGAGCGGGGGCCGCCGTCGGGTGCGCGACCCGATCGGCCGGCCCGTCGGCCAGGGGGAGGCGCACCGCGAACATGGTGGTCCCGTCCAGGTGCTCGTACACCAGCTCCGCCCCCATCTGCTCGGCCATGGTACGAGCCACCGACAACCCCAGGCCGACCGAGCCGGTCAGCAACGGTTGCTGTCCTTCGTGGAGGAAGCGCCGAGTGAAGCGCTCCAGGTCGTGTTCCGGGAGTCCGGGCCCGTCGTCGGCCACCACCAATTGATAGGTGCCATCGCCGCGGCGGCCGAAGACCAGCACCTCCTCGCCGCCGTGGCGGAAGGCGTTGGAGAGCAGATTGCGGATCACATGCCGCAGCCGCAGGTGATCGGTCCACACGGTGGCCGGCTCGATGCTGACCTCGACCTTTCGCTCCCGCCGCCGCATCGGTGCCAGCACCGCCTCGACCTGGTCGGCCACCTCCACCGGCCTCATGTGGAACTCGAGCCCGTCGGTGTCCGCCTTGGCCGCCGCCAGCAGGTCGTCGACCATCCGCGACAGCTCGGCCGCCTCCCCCACGATCATGCCGGTCATCTCGGCCGACAGCGCCGGGTCATGGAATCCGGCGTCCTCGAGGGTCATGGCGCATCCGTAGATGGCGGTGAGCGGGGTCTTGAGCTCATGGGAGAGGTTCCCGATCATCTCGTCTTTGGCCTTGCTCACCTCTTGCTCCTGCCGCAGGGCTGCTTCCAGCTCCTGATGACGCAGACGGCGGCGGGCGATGCGGCGGAAGAGAAACAGGGCGGACGCCGGAACCAGGAAGGCGACCAGGAAGCTGGCGGTGCGGGCCAGACGTCCTGCCGTCCCGCCGGCGGTGGCAATACGAGCGGCGTGACCGTCCCGAGCGGCGGTGACGGTGGCCTGGAGGGCGCTGAAGGTGCTCGCCAGCCGGCCGTCGGCCAGG
>JBFGJL010000121.1:0-5583 GCA_041577235.1 Acidimicrobiia bacterium
CAGGCTCCTCCCTTCCAGCTCGGGCACTCCCACCAGCCGCAACAGCTTGTTGGTGGCCTTGCCGGGTACCACGCTCGGCTGCCGTCCCCGCCAGTACATCTCGGTGCTGCTGGAAAGGTCCATGGCCAGGGTGCCGAGGATGGCGGCCAGAATCGCTCGCACGAACATGTCGTCCTCCTGTCTCTCTGAGGACAACCCTCGGGATGTGGCCGCCGTCGCCGAAATGTCAACGAACTGACGATGTGGCGGCCAACCAGGCCAGGGTGGAGGCGATCAGCCCTTCCAGCACCTCGGCGGCCGATCGCCCAGTCCGCTTCGGCACCCGAAACGAGTGGTCGGCGTCAGCCACCACCTCGACGGTGGCGTTGGGCAGCGATCGAATCCAGCGGTCCACCAGCTCGGGGCGAGCGAACGGGTCGCGCCCGCCCACCTGGAAGAGCATCGGAGCCCGAATCGACGGCAGGTGATCCTGGCGGAGCCGGTCGGGACGGCCGGGAGGATGGAGCGGATAGGCGTACAGGACCAGGCCCACCGCCGGATCGTCCTCGGCCGCCAGGTAGGTCGCCATCCGGCCCCCCATCGAGCGGCCGGCCAGCACGATGTCCGGGCCGGCCGTCTGACGTAACCAGGCCGCCGCCGCCCGATGGCAGGCGAGGAGGACGGGGGTACGGTCGGGGCGGCGGCCGCCCCGCTCGGTGTACGGGTAGTTGAAGGTCAGGACCGGATGACCGCCGCCGGCCAAGCCGTCCCGAAGGCCGACCAACGACGCATGGTCCTGGTCCGTTCCGGCTCCGTGGGCCAGCAGGATGGCGGGCGGCCGGGCATCGGCCGGAACGAGCAGGCGGCCGGTGACGGTCCGGGCTTCGTCGCCCCAGGGAATGGCGACCGTGCGCATCAGCGCCGCCGCGCCGGAGCCGATCCCCGCCCTGGTTCCAGCATGGGTGCGAGGATAACCTCCCGGGGTGGGCCTAAGCTCGGGTCATGCGGGTTCGGATTCTGTCGGATGCCGACGCCTTGGCCGAGCTGGCCGCGACCACCATCGCCCGGGCTCTGAGCCGGGTGGGCCACCCCCGGGCGTCGCTGGCCCTGGCCGGGGGTAGCACCCCTCGTGCCACCTACAGTCGTTTGATCGAAGAGGAGGTGGACTGGGGGCGGGTGGACGCCTGGCTGGGCGACGAGCGGTGGGTGCCCCCCGACCATCCCCGCAACAACGGGCGGCTGGCGTGGGACACCTTCCTCCATCGGCTGCCTGCCACCCTCCATCGGGTCCCCTACGAAGAGGATCTCGACCCGCGGGAAGCGGCCCGCCGTTACGAGCAGACCCTGGGCCGAATCATCACATCGGAGGACGGGCGGCTGCGTCCCGACCTGGTCTTGTTGGGAATGGGCGAGGACGGTCACACCGCCTCGCTGTTTCCCGGCGAGCCGGCCCTGACCGAGACCGGGTCGCTCTACGTGGCCACCTTCGTCGAGTCCAAGCAGAGCTGGCGGCTCACCGCCACCCTCCCACTGCTCCACGCCGCCCGTCGGATCGTGTTCCTGGTGGCGGGCGAATCGAAGGCGGGCCCGCTGCGGGCCGTGCTGGAGGGGACCGGCCCTCCCCTGCCCGCCCGGTTGGTGGCGGCGGGGGCGGAGGACGTCACCTTCCTGGTGGACGAGGCGGCGGCCGAGCACCTCACCACCACCCCAGTCGAACACATCTGAACCGAGGGCACAGTGCCCGGCCGGCCGTACACTCCCCATCCATGATCTGGTGGGAACCGGAGCACCCGCTCGACTTCGCAGCCTGCCTCGCTCGGTACCGCCGTTGGGGACCCGACCCGGTCAACGTCCTGGTGGAGGGGGCCTACCACCGGGTGATCCGTGGACCGGATGGACCGTTTCCCTATCGGGCTCGCAACCTCTTCGACGGGCGGATCGCGGTGGAAGCCACCGAACCGGCGCTCGAACAGTTGGCGCTGGCCGACCTCCGCCACCGGCTCGGGGAGCTGCTCCCGGTGGAACCGCTGCGCCGGCTGGCGGCGGCCGAACCGGTGGTGGCGGCTCTGACTGGTCGCTTTCCGGGCTATCGGCCGCCCATGGAGCCGGATCCCTTCGAGGCCCTGGTGATGGCGATCTGCGCCCAACAGGTCAACCTCACTTGGGCCACCACCACCCGACGAAGGTTGGTCGAGCGATTCGGCACGAGCCTCGAGTTCGGCGGCGTGTCCGTGCCCTCCTTTCCCAACCCCGCCGATCTGGCCGGAGTCGACCCGGGCGAGATCAGGGCGCTGCAGTTCTCCACCCGCAAGTCCGAGTACATCGTCGGGCTGGCGGCCGCCGCCGCCGACGGTGCCCTGGAAGGATTGGAGAGTCTCGACAACCAGGCGGTGATCGAGCGGGTCACCGCCCTCCGCGGGGTGGGTCGGTGGTCGGCCGAATGGCTCCTGGCTCGGACTCTCGCCCGACCCGACGTCGTCGCCGCCGGCGACCTGGGGGTGCGCAAGGCGGTGAGCACCCACTACGTGGGGACGGCGGAGGTGCTGTCGGAAGAAGAGGTGCGGCGTATCGCCGCCCGGTGGGGAACGGCCGCCAACTGGACCGCCCACCTCCTGCTCGAACAGCTGGCGGCGGCATGACCCGCCGATCACTCGCGACCCTGGCGATGGTGGCCCTCGCTTGCTCCGCCCCGGCCGGGGGGAGCGGGACCGACCCCACCATCCCGGCCACCTCCAGGCTCCTGCCCACCACGACCCTGCCCACCACCACCCTGCCCACCACTACCGGCCCCACGGCCACGGTTCCCTCCAGCTCGGCCGCCGGCCCCCACCGGATCGAGCTGATTCCCGACCTGCCGTTCACGTCGCAGCTCCGCCTCGATGTCTACCGCCCGGTCGACCCGGGTCCGTGGCCGGTGGTGGTCATGGCCCACGGCGGAGGTTGGGTGGGAGGAGACCGGACCCACCTGGCCGCCCTGGCCCGCACCGCCGCCACCTCCGGCCTGGTGGTCTACAACGCCGATTACCGCACCATTCAGCTCGGTGGGGCCAATCCAGCGACCTTCGAGGACATCGCCTGCGCGGTTCGGTACGCCCGGGCCACCGCCCAGCAGTATGGAGGCCGACCGGACCGGCTGGCGCTGCTGGGTTACTCGGCCGGGGGCCATCTGGCGGCGGTGGTGGCCCTGGCCGGTGACGCTTTCTCCGGAGACTGCGCGGTCGACCAGGGCTCGGCCCTCCCCGAGGTGTTCGTGGGGGTGTCGGGGCCGTACGACTCGGACGAGTTCCAGCTCCCCCTCGCCCTCTTCTTCGGCGGCACCATCGACGAGGTGCCGGAGGCGTGGGCGGCCGGGAACCCCTATTCCTATGTCGGTGAGAACCCGCAGCTGATCGTCCGGCTGTTTTGGGGGCAAGAGGATCCCCTGGTTCCGGCCCGGTTCGCCTCCGACTTCGAATCGGCCCTGACCGAGGCGGGCTACGACGTCGAGCTCACCCTGGTCCCAGGTGCCGACCACACCGGCATGCGGGATCCGGCTGGGGGTGGGAGGGCGGTGGTGACGGGGATGCTGGAGGCGGTGGGCTAGATGGCAGCGATCGAACGCACCTCCCGCCGGGGACCGAAGGACGGGGCTCGTCTGCCCCCCAGGGCCAGCAGCCGCAGCACTCGAGCCCGGTGGCCCCGATACGGTTCCAGCAGCTCCAGCATGCGCTGATCGCCGGCCCGGGGCTGACCCGCCAGGTTCCAGGCCACCGTCGACGGCAGGTGATAGTCGCCGACCGGGACCGCATCGGCATCACCCCCGGCCGCCAGCATGACCAGGGCGGCGGTCCACGGTCCCACCCCCGGAATCGCCTGCAGGCGGCGGTAGCCCAGCTCCCGGCTCAGGCCGACCGCCTCCTCCAACCGACCGGCCCGAGCCGCCGCCCGGCGCAGCGTTTCTGCCCGCCGCCGCTCCACCCCGAGCGGGTGGAACTGGTGGTAGGGGATGGCCGCCAGATCGGCCGGGTCGGGCGGAACCACCAGGCGGACTGGACCGGGAGCGCGCCCTCCGAAGCGGCGGAGCACTCCCCGATACCCGCGACCGGCCTCGCCGCCCGTCACCCGCTGGCCGAGGATGGCCGGGACCATTGCCTCCATCACCCGCCCGGTGCGCGGCAGCCGCAGCCCGGGAAAACGGCGATTGAGCGACCGCATCACCGGGTCGGCCGGGAGGAACTCCTCCGCCGGATCGGCCAGCCCGGCCAGGTCGGGAACCCGCTCCAGCATCCAGGCCGATCCCGGGCCCCAGGCCCGCGCCTGCAGTCGCGGCCCGTTCACCCGCAGCTGGAGTGCCACAGGACCGTCCGGGGTGCGGGTTGCCCGCCACAGGTCGTAGCCTTCGATCGTCGTGGTGGGATCGCCCGGGCCGTGTCGCAGAGACGCCATCGTGCGGGCCAGATCCAGCGGCACCTCGATCGGATAGGAGACCGACTCCACCGGCGTCACCTTACAGGTGACCCGGGCTGTCAGCCGCCGGCAGAGAAGTCCGGCACCGGGCGCGCCTCCGCCTCGGCCGGCGAGGTAGCCTCACCGTTCCGGACGATGTCCTCGATCAGCCAGTCCATCTCGGCGATCTCCCAGCGCTGCGCTTCGATGATCTCCTCCGTCAGCTCACGTACCCGCACGTCCGTGATCTCGGCCCGCTCGCTGGTGAGGATGGCGATGGAGTGGTGGGGGATCATCGCCCTCATGATTGGTCCTGGATCGTCGTCTGGCTGCGCACCAGCCAGAGCGCAAGGGCGAACACCACGGCGCCGAACCCGAGGATCGCCAGATTCACCTTGGTGTTGCGATACATGCCCCACATGAAGGTGAGCATGACGACGGCCATGGCCGCAACTGGACCCATTGACCGAGAGGGTGATCGCCTGCTCAGGCCAATCGACCCATCCGAGCTGTGTCGGTCCGCTGGACCGGTGTCTCCGGAAAGGCGGAAGGGTCAGCGGAGCTCGATCTCGGTCCGCATCCCCAGCGCCGCATGAGGCCGCCCCTCGGGGTCGAGCAGGTTGCACACCAGCGCGTAGGAGCCGGCCGGGAGGCCCTGCCAGGCGATGAAACCGATGTCGCCGGGAGCCAGCGACGCCTCCCGGGCGACGGTGGTATCGGCGTCGCCCTGCGACCGCAGCACGACCAGCTGGTGTTCGACCGTTCCCCGGTTCTCCACGCGGAGGACCGCTCCTTCCCGCATCGGCTCCGCCGACAGGTCCACCCGGTACTCGCCGAGCTCCACCTCGATGGGAGCAACGGCCAGGGTCGGCGGCAAGGCGGTCCGGCGGTCGACCATCCAGCCGCCATCCCGCCACACCAGGTCGAGCCGGTAACGGTGGAGCGACCCCTGCTCGCCCGTCTCGACCTCCACCGCCACTCGCACCCGTCCCGTCTCCATCGTTTCCACTGCCAGCACCTCTAGCTGCGATTCGTGGAATGTGGTGGCATCGTCCCAGCTCGGGGGAATCCGCTCCCCCACCTGGCGGTCCAACCCGAACGCCTGGCGAAACCCCCGCTCGGTCCAGCCGGCGGCGAAGGCGGGGGCGTCCCTGCGCTGGTAGGTGGCCAGCAGCTCGC
>JBFGJL010000122.1:0-5577 GCA_041577235.1 Acidimicrobiia bacterium
GCTGGTGGTGGTGGCTCCGGGTATCGACGGCTGGCAGTACACGCCCGAGCTGAGCCGGGCACTGGCGGAAGAAGACGCCTCTCTCGACGCGGGCGATCTGGACGAAGCGTCCTGGGTCAACGTCCGCACCTGGGTGGATGGCCCCCGGCGGACGGCGGAGGAAGTCGATCCGGAGGTGCGCCGGCGGGTGTTCGAGATGCAGCGCCGGGCATTCGAACTGGACAACGCGACAGCCGCCGGCGGGTGGCTGGCGGAGAGCCGGCGGGCTCGACTTGGTGAGCTTCGGATGCCCACCTTGGTCCTGGTGGGCGAAGAGGACGTGGCCGACATGGGGAACATCGCCGAGCTGGTGGCCGGGGCGATCGACGGCGCCCGGCTGGTGCGCCTGCCCGGGGTCGCTCATCTTCCGCCGATGGAGATGCCGGGCCGCTTCGCCGAGATCGTCGGGGAGTTCCTCTTGGCCGGAGAGCCGGACGGATAGGCGATCCATGGCCCACGGGGGCCGCTGATCCGGCAGAATTGTGAGATGAGGCTCACTCGGCGTGGTTGGATGGTGGCAATCCCCGCCGTGGTATTGGCCTGGGCCTGCAACCAACCGGATGCGAACACGGCGGCGGGTCCGATCGTGCCGGTCACGGTCACCGGCACCGGCACGGCGACCACTCAGTTGGCGCCGGACCCGACCCCGGCCGCCCCGGCGGGTGGGCTGACGATCGCGGCGGTGGGGGATTGGTACGACGACGATCCGGCGGGGGGAGCGTTCGTGACCGACGCCGAGCTGACTCGAGACGCCATCATCGCCCTCGAGCCGGACGTGGTCCTCGGCCTCGGCGACTTCAGCTACGACAACTCCGATCCGCAGCCCTTCTTCGACTTCCTCGCTCCGCTGCAGGCGGTGAGCCCCATCTACCCGGCCTTCGGGAACCACGACGGCATCAACGCCGGGGAGATCCGCCGTCCGGGCTTCTACCGTCGCATGGTGGAGCACTTCGGGCTGGGGCCGTTCTTCTCGCGCGACCTCGGTCCGATCCGGTTCATCTCGATCAACTCCGAGTATCCGGCCACTTTCGACGGCCACGAGGAGCAGCTGCGGCTGGTGGAGATGGCCCTGGAAGAAGGGCTGGCCGACCCGGCCATCTCTCTGATGGTGCCGTTCTTCCACCGGTCGATGGTCAATCCGGTGACCGAACAGGGCCCTTCGCCGGTGCTGCAGGAGGTCTACTACCCGCTGCTCGAACGGCACGCCGGCAAGATTCCGATCGCCCTGCAAGCCCATCATCACATCTACACGCGAACCCATCCCGTTCGTCAGCTGCCGGGCAGGGACGACGCCACCTGCCGGGAAGAGGCGGCCCAGCGAGTCTGTCAGGCCGACTATCACGTGGTCGACCCGGGGGAAGGAGCCGAACCGGTCGTGTACCGGGAGCCCGGTGGGATCGTCTTCGCCACGGTCGGCACCGGAGGAGCGGCTGCCCAAGGGCTCACCCCCGACACGGAGTACATGGCGATTCGTCACCGACCGGTGTCGGCGATGGAGGACGACCGGGGTGGCTCCTTCGGGTTTCTACTCCTCATCGTGGCCCCCGATGGCTCTTCCATCGAAGGCCAGTTCCGGGCCAACTCGGGTGACGTGCTCGACTGGTTCCGGATCGTGCTCGACTGACTCATGGCCGAGGTCGCTGCGGGCAGGTGGAAGACTGGGGTGGTGGACGACCAGTCGGACACCCCAACCATCTCGAAGGGCGCCGAAGTTGACATCGAGGCGTCCCTGACCGGAGGCGATCCCCGTACTCTGCGCAACGCCGAGCTGGTGGTCGATGCGGTGCTGCGCTCACCCGCCAAGGTGGGCGAACTGTTCGACTGCGTCTTCAGCGACGACGAGGTGGTCCGCATGCGGGCCAGTGACGCCTTGGAGAAGGTGTGCAAGCAGCAGCCCGAGCTCCTGGGCCGCCACGTCGAGCGGGTGTTGGTCGACATGGCCGGCGTGCCGCAGCCGTCGGTGCAGTGGCATCTCGCCCAGATTCTCGGCGAGGTGGCGCTCGACCCGGATCAGCAGGCCGGGGCGGTCCGCCTGTTGTATGACAACCTGGCCCGTTTCGACGATTGGATCGTGATCAACCTCACCCTGGCGACGCTGGCGGACTTCGCCCGCCGGGACCCATCTCTCCGTCCGGACTTCGTGGGAATCCTCCGCCGCTACCAAGACAGTGCCTACAAGTCGGTGGCAGCACGGGTTCGGAAACTGCTGACCGAGTTCGCTCCGGAGTCGGGGTGAAACCAGCCCCGGTCCGATTCGCCCCTGGTTGATTCGGTCCGGCCGCCGAACGGGTTGAATCGGGACCATGGACGCGGGAACAGACTCTGCCGACGAGGTCATCCACTGGTTGCTGGCGGGCGATCCTGCCATTCGCTGGCAGGTGCAGCGTGATCTCCTGAGGCAACCAGCCTCCGTCTGGAAGCGGGAACAGGCAAGAGTGGGGGTGGAGGGTTGGGGAGCGAAGCTGCTGAGCTTCCAGGACGCCCACGGCCGGTGGACCCCCCGCCTCTATGGCTACAAATGGATCTCCACCACCTACTCGATGGTGTTGCTGAGGCGGATGGGGTTGCCGGCCCGTGACCCGCGGGCCGTGCGGGCCTGCCGCCTGTTCCTGCAGGAGGGGCTGTGGGAGGACGGCGGCATCAACCTGTCTTCGAGCCAACGCCGGAGCGAGACCTGCATCACCGGTATGACGTTGGGGCTTCTGTCCTGGTTCGGGCTCGACGACCCGAGGCGCGAACAGCTGGTCGACTACCTACTCAGGCATCAGCTGGCCGACGGGGGATGGAACTGCGAATGGGACCGCGGGGCCGGCCACAGCTCGTTCCACACCACCACCTCGGTCTTGGAGGGGTTGCGGGAGTATGCGGTCGGAGGCGGGCCGGCCGCCACCCAGGCGGAAGCGGCCGAGCGTCGCGGGCAGGGATTCCTCCTGGTCCACCGCCTGTTTCGTTCCCACACCACCGGGCAAGTGGTCGACCCGAGATTGCTCCGGTTGTCGTTCCCGCCGCGCTGGCGGCACGACGTTCTGCGTAGCCTCGACTACTTCCGATCGGCCGGCGCCGACCGGGACGAGCGCATGGCCGACGCCATGGAGGTGGTGACTCGCAAGCGCCGCCTGGACGGGCGGTGGCCACTCCAGCAGCGCTACCCGGGGCGGACCTGGTTCGAGATGGAGCAGGTGGGCCGGCCCAGCCGTTGGAACACCTGCGGGCTCGCCGGGTGCTCGACTGGTGGGAGCCGGCCGAGCCCGGATGACATCCGTATGGGGGGGTCGAGCCCCGTCGACTCGGGTCACCCGGTCTGGCGAAGGTCCCGCCGGTCGAACAGGACGACGGCCAGCCCCAGCAGGATGGCGACCAGGCCGGCGAGGACGGTGGCGTGGCTCCAGTTCATGCCGTTGTTGAGGGGGTCGCTGGTCAGGTAGTAGTGGAACGGTGACCAGCGGGCCAGCCCGCCCACCCCGCCGTTGAGCGTGTCCAGCGAGGTCACCATATGAAAGGCGACCGCCGCTCCCACCGCGCCGAAGACCGCCACCTTCACCCGTCCGGTGGCGGCGCTGATCGCCAACGCCAAGGCGCCGAACGCCAGCCCGACCAGAGTGACCAAGAGGCAGGTGGCGGCGATGTTGCCCACGTTCATGTCGAGGCCGCCGATCACCGACCCCAGCCAGACGCCGGCAAAGGTGGCGACACCCACCGCCAAGGCGTTCAAGGTCATCGCTACCGCCTTCTCCAGGACGATGCCGGACCGACGCACCGGGTTGGCCAGCAGCAGCCCCATCGTCCGACGCTGCTCCTCCCCGGCCAGGGCGCCGGCTCCGATCACCACCGCCACCACCATTACCGCGATCGGAGCCATCAGACCGAAGGTCTCCACCTCGAAGAAGCCCTCCGGGGTGCTCATGTTCCCTCCTCCGGCTCCGGCGAAGGCGAAGACGGCGTCGGGGATCTGGTCGGCGAAGCCCAGCATGGTCTGGTCCATCAGCGAGTAGAGCGCCCCCATGACCACGCCCATGATCAAGAACATCACATAGCCGGTCACGATCAGCAGCCCCTGATGGTCGGACGCGGCCTTGACCCAGATCCGGGAGACGCGGGCGGAGCCGGCCAGACGCTCCGCCACCCTGCGGGTGAGAGGATGGGTCCGCAGACGGTCGAGCAAGCTCATCCCGGTGGTGGGACCGCGCAGGTCGCGCCGATTGAGTCCGATCACGGCGGCCGCGGCGAGGAGCACCGAACCGGCGAGCAACACCACCAGATGGGCGCCGTCGAGCCCGTTGACCAGGGGCTTGCTGCTGTCGAAGTAGTACCAGGGAAAGGCTTTGGCGGCGTCTTCCCACCCCCTGATGAGCGGGAAGATGCCCACCGCCAGGTAGGAGAGCACCATCACCCCGGCGCTGATTCCAGAGGCGAGCCCGCGCTTGCCGGTCCAGGCGCCGATCGCCATGGCCAGGAACCCATAGAACAGTGCGTTGGACCAGAGATGCAGGGTGTAGGCGCCTACCGCCATGCCCGTCAGGCGGACGTCCAGAACGACCGCCACCAGGTAGGCGGCACCGTACAGGGCCAGCGCTCCCAGCCCGGTCAGCAGCACCATCGACGCCGCCTTGGAGGCGAGGACGTGGGTGCGGCTCCTGGGGTTGCCCAGCAGGAGGCCGATGGTGCCGTCGCGTTCCTCGCCGGCCACCGAGGCGGCTCCCATCGCCAGGGCGAGTGCTGCCAGGGTCAACGCCCCGTAGAGCCCGTAGAGCACTCCGATGGCCAGGCCGGCGGCGTCGGCGTCGGCGGGAACGTTCAGAAGTGACCGGAAGGCTTCGGGAAGTCCGGTGTAGAACGAGAGGTCGATGTCCTGATAGACGCCCATGGCCATCAGCAGCAGCGCTGCGAGGCTGACGACTGCAATGGCCATGGCCCGCCACCGGTCGCGGGTCGCCTTGGTCCAGATCGCGGCCAGCATCAGACCCCCACCTCTTCGTCCCGGTAGTAGGTGAGAAAGATCTCCTCGAGATCCGCTTCGTGGGTGGAGATATCCACCACCTCGTAGTGATGGAGCGCCTTGAGCAGCACGTCCATCTTCCCGTCGTAGGAGAGCGTGGCCCGATGATCCTCCACCATCACCTCTCTCACCCCCGGCACCGCCTCGAAAGCGGTCGCCTCGATTGGGGAACCGAACTCGAGTTCCACCCGGCGGATCGCCTTCGAACGGAGGCCGCTGACCGACTCGAGGGCGATCAGCCGGCCCCGGCGAATGATGCCGACCCGATCCGCCACCCGTTGCACCTCCGACAGGGTGTGGCTAGAGAGGAACACGGTGCGCCCCTCGCTCGCCACCTCTCGCATCATGGCCTGGAACTCTCGCTGCATGAGGGGGTCGAGGCCCGAACTGGGTTCGTCCATGATCAGCACCTCCGGCCGGTTCATGAACGCCTGGATCACCCCAACCTTCTGCCGATTGCCCGAGGACAGATCGCCCACCTTCTTGGTCAAGTCGGCTTCGAGCCGTTCGGCCAGCTCGTCGACGTAGGCCCAGTCGACCCC
>JBFGJL010000123.1:0-5534 GCA_041577235.1 Acidimicrobiia bacterium
CGAGAGGGTGTCGGCAGACCTGGATGACGGTCTCGCCGATCGGTGGGCGATCGGCGGCGATGGTGTCGAGCCGGCCGTCCCCGTCGAGGTCTCCCTCCAGCCTGCGGCTGGTCCCTTCGGCCAACGACTTTGGACACTCGCCGCCACCACCGATGGCGAGAGATGACGGCACCGTCGTGCCATGCGGCTCAACGGCGGTCGGCGCCGCCCCCCTGGTGGTGCTCGGGGTGGGCGAAGCCGGGCCGGCGGTGGTTGTCCGACCTTGCGCAGCATCAGGGCCAATCTCCGAGCTGCTGCACCCGGCGAGGACGAGTCCGCTCGCCAGGAGCACCGTCACCGATCGACGTAGGTATGGAACTCGTATCAGGTCGCAGCTCCCGGGTCGGCCACCGGCCCCGTGGCAGGTGCCCCACCGCCCCAGCTTTGGCCCGCCCACCGCGGGACACAAGCCCCGAAGAGGCCCAGCGGCGGGGGCCGAGCGGCCCTAAAACGGCAGCTTGGCGGGCCTCTCGTCCCGGTGGAGGTGCGGCTCGGTCGAGCCGCTGTCTCCCTGCGGTTGATCTCAGGGCAGGGGCAGCCCCGGCACCCCGACGTCGATGGCGACCACACCGGGCCCGGATCGGACGACGGGGTCGCCGTTGCCCTCCCCGATGGAGAAGTTCACCGCGAACAGCGTCTTCCGATCCCCTTTACCGGTGCCGAAGGCGATGCTGGACGGCCAGTCGAGCGGGTCGCCCGCCGCCACGGTGGAGACGTCGCCGGACGGTGTCACCTTGAGGATGGAACTGACACTGATGGCGGCCACATAGACGTTGCCGTGGACGTCGAGGGCGAGTCCATCCGGAATCGACGGGAACGGGAAGCCCGGGAACAGCTCACCGGGCGGGAGGGTGGCCAGCACGGCGGTGGAGCCGGGATCTCCGTTGGGCTTCACCTCGATGGTCACGACGCTGAACTGCTCGCTCACCGCTACGTAGAGCTTGCCGTTGTGGTACTCGATTCCGTTGGCTCCCACCGGTATGCCGAGGCCGAGATCACCGGTGCCGTCCAGGAGCGGGTCGTCCACCAACCAGGGCTCCGCCACGCCGCCCCGAGGAGCCCGCCAGATGTTCCCGAAGAGGGTGTCGGTGATGTACAGGTTGCCCCGCTTGTCGAAGGCGACGTCGTTGGCGATGGGGATCTGCTCCGTGCCCGGAATCCGCTCGGCAGCACCGGTCTTGCGGTCGAACACCCAGACGCCGTTGACAGCCGGATTGGCGGCTTGGACACCGGCATAGACATCGCCCCGGGCATTCACGGCCAGTCCGAGCAGACCGAAGTCGGAGGCAGGGTCGAAGCCTGTGATCTGACCGAACACCTCGGGAACGTCCGATCCAGGGGCGAACTTCCACAGCTGACCAAGCGGAGCGATGCTCACGAACAGGTTGCCCGTCTTGTCTACCGCGATCCCTTCCGGAAGCTGGAACTGCGACTCGTCGAACGAAAGGATCTTCACGGCGTGTCCTGACCCTGCAGCCGCCGTCGCTCCTACCAGCACGAGGGCCACCGCCAAGATCAATGACCGCGCGGTCAGGCCGAATCTACGTGGTGCTCGCATGATGCCCCCTCTTTCCCCCGGGTCGCGTTCTCGAACCACCTTACGCCGAATGGCCGGTCCGGCACGCCTGGCTCTCGGCCCCATTCGGTCCCCAGGCCGTTCGACCCCGGGAAGGGCCCATCGCCCCCTAGTCCGCCGCCGGTTCGGCGGGGACGATGCGGACGAGTCCGCCAAGGAGCCCCATGCAGACACCCAGCGAGAACCTCGACCTGTTCGACATCGCCCACCGCCAGTTCAAGCGGGCAACGCCGTTCGTGCATCCGCTCGAAGGCTGGCGAGGACTGGCCGAGCTGATCTTCCGACCGGAGAAGACCATCAAGCTGGCGCTGCCCGTCATCATGGACGACGGCTACGTCCACACCTTCGACGGATACCGGGTTCTCCACGACAATGTTCGGGGACCGGGCAAGGGCGGGATTCGCTTCCATCCCGACGTCAACGAGAGCGAAGTGAAGGCCCTCGCCACCTGGATGACCTGGAAATGTGCCCTCACCGACATCCCCTTCGGTGGTGCCAAGGGCGGTGTCCAGTGCGATCCGAAGGCGCTGTCGGCGGCCGAGAAGCGGCGCATCACCAGGCGGTTCATCGCCGCGCTGGGCGACGCCATCGGCCCTTACACCGACGTCCCCGCCCCCGACCTGTACACCGATGCCCAGACCATGGCCTGGGTCTACGACACCTATTCGATGATGCACCCGGGACACAACAACCTGCCGGTGGTCACCGGCAAGCCCCTCGACCTGGGCGGTTCCGAAGGTCGGGAGACGGCCACCGCCCAGGGCCTGTTCTACGTCGTCGAGTACCTGCTGGAGATCGGAGCATTGCCGGCACTGGACGGGCTGGATGGACTCGAGGTCGCCGTCCAGGGCTTCGGCAATGCCGGCCGCAATGCCGCTCGCATCTTCCGGGCGGCCGGCGCCAAGATCGTGGCGGTCAGCGACACCCGCGGCGGCATTCACCATCCCGACGGGCTCGATCTCACCAAAGTCGAGGTCCACAAGGACGAGACCGGCTCGGTGGTCGATCTGCCCGGGGCCAAACCGCTCGACCATCGGGAGGTGCTGGAGGTGCCTTGCGACCTCCTGATCCCGGCCGCCCTCGAGACCCAGATCACCACCGCCAACGCCGAGCGAGTCGTTGCCAAGGTGGTGGTCGTGGCGGCCAACGGCCCCACCACCCCGGAGGCCGATGACATCCTGGCCGAGCGGGGAATCCCGGTCGTGCCCGACATCCTCAGCGCCGCCGGCGGGGTGGTGGTGTCCTATTTCGAGTGGGTACAGAACCTCGCCAACCAGCACTGGACATTGGCAGAGATTCAGCAACGCCTTCGCACCACCATGCACCGAGCCACCGAGGTCACCGTCACCACCCGCGCCGCCCTGCTCGAGCGCTTCCTCGAGTACCAGCGGGCCTGGTCGGCGGTGCAACCCAACGATGGAGAGCTGCCCCACCCGACGCTGCGCACCGCCGCCCACGTGGTAGCCCTGCAGCGGTGCCGCCGGGCCACCGAACAGCGGGGAATCTGGCCGTGAGCTCGCCCCGCCCGATCGCCGCTATAGACCGAGCAGTCGCTTGGTGACCCTCGCCGCCGAGCTGGCGTCGGGGGCGTAGCCGTCGGCACCAACCTCGGCAGCGAAAGCGTCGTTGATCGGGGCGCCGCCGACCATGATGGTCACCTGGTCGCGCAGACCGGCCGCTTCGATCAGCCGTACGTTGGTCTCGATCTCCATCATCGTCGTGGTGAGGAAGGCGCTCATCCCCACCGCCAGCGGCTCGTGCCGGCGAATGGCGTCGACGAAGGCCGGACCGGGAACGTTGATGCCCAGGTCGATCACCTCGAAGCCGGCCCCCTCCAGCATCACGTTCACCAGGTTCTTGCCGACGTCGTGAATGTCGCCGGCCACCGTTCCCATCACGAAGGTCCCGATGGGCTTCACCCCCGCTTGAACGATCTCCGGCCGCACGACGTCCATCGCCGCCTGCATCGAGCGGGCGGCGACGAGCATCTCCGGGAGGAAGTACTCACCCTCCTCGAACCGCCGCCCGACCTCCTCCAGGGCGGGGATCATGGCCTCGTACAGCAACGCCGTGGCCTCCACCGCCGCCGCCAACCCCTGGCGGGTGGCGGCCACCGCCCCGTCGGCGTCGCCGGCCACGATGTGCTCGTAGAGGAGGTCGGAGATCTCTGCCGCGCTGGTCACGGCCGAGTCACCGCTTCGGCCTTCGGATGGCCCCCGTACTCCATCACTGCGTCGACCAAGTCCAGCACGTTCTCGGGCGTGACGTCGGCCATCACCGTGTGCACCGAGCTGACCATGTAGCCGCCGCCCGGGGCCATGATCTCCAGCACCCGCCGCACCTCGGTGCCCACCTCTTCCGGGGTGCCGTGGGGAAGGATCCGGTGGGTGTCGATCGCCCCGCAGAAGGTCAGCCGGTCTCCCCACCGTTCCTTCAGCTCCGGCAGGTTGGCCATCTTCCCCGCCGAGGTCTGGATCGGGTTGAGGATGTCGACGCCCATCTCGATGAAGTCGTCGATCAGCGGGAAGACATCGCCGTCGGTGTGAAAGAACACCTGTGCGCCGGTCCGCTTCTTGATGAACGAGATGTAGTCGGCGTGGATCGGCCTGAGGATGCTGCGGTACATGCTCGGCGACATCAGCAAGCTGTCCTGAGTGCCCAGGTCGTCGCCGATCTTGATGATGTCGACGTTCGGTCCCAACGCCTCGAGGAAGTGGCCCATCAGCCGTTTGCACAGCTCCTGGAGTTTCCACAACAGCGCCTCGGCGAAGTCCGGGTGGAGGGCCAGGTTCATCAGGAACGTGTCCATGCCCTGCATGGCGAAGGCCCGCTCGAGGGGAAACAAGAGCCAGGGGGTGGCCATGATGGCGTACCGGCCCTCGGTGGCCAGACGGGCGGCGTCTTCCGCCACATGAGCCACCCGGGTCGGGTCGTCCATGTCGGGCCACGGATGGTCCTCGATCTCCTGGATCGTGGTGGCATCGGCCAGCGGGCAGACCATCGGGAACCACTCGCCGGGCCGCACCTCCCGGGCGCCCGACCCCCACGAGTTGATGTAGTCGGAGTGCGGCAGCCGGTTGGCGTTCCATTCCAGGGTGGCGGCCGGCTCCAGGTCCCACACCCCGCGCACGTCGGTGCCGAGCCGCTCGAGCACTTCCTCGTCGGGCAGGGCGGTTCCCAGCTCTGGCCAGTCGTACAGATAGCGGTCCTCGGACTCCACCCCGAGCAGGCGCTTCAGCCCGGCGTAGGTGGGCATCTTGATGCCGGTGGCGTTGGAGACGCCGAGGACGATCGGTACCCGGTCCGGTTCCCGGTGGTTGATGGCGGCCAGCACCCGGTCCCGGGAGTTCATACCAGTCCTCTCGACGCTTCCTGTGAGCCTATGAAGTCGCCGGCCGAGCGACCCGGGCCGGATGGCCCAAGTCGGGGGGCCTGGTGCTACTTGGATGCCACCAACGTGGCTTGGATGGCTCCGAGCGACTCGAGTTGCGCGCTGAAGTGCCTCTCGAGGAGGGACAGGGTGAAGAACCGCTCCAGTTCCTTCGAGGCGGCGACCTCCGCCCGTAGGCCCGCCTCGTCGACCGCCACCTCGTACGCCATCAGCGCGTCCTCGGAGGCAAAGGCCTCGTTGAGACACGCCATGCCGCTGGTCTCGTCGGCGAGATCCTCCCAGACGGCGACTCCCTCGGTGTCGGATGCGACCGCTGCCACCCGGCTCATGGCTGCGACCCCCGCCTCGTAGTCTTTGACTTTCCCGAAGCCGATCAATCGCACCTGGGTTGTCGAGCCTCCTCGATCCGATCGTCCCAACACAGCCCCGGCACCTTCGAGCTCCTCGCAGGTGAGGCGCGGCGTCATGCCAGACATGCGTCCCATCGTGATGGCAGACTTGTGCTGTGCCTGGCGATGCCCCATCGTC
>JBFGJL010000124.1:0-5446 GCA_041577235.1 Acidimicrobiia bacterium
CAGGAAGACCATGCCCACCCCGGTGGCGGCCTCCCGGTTGTCGGCGAAGAACTCCAGGCGGCCCTTGGCCACCGCTTCCTCCACGAGTTCCTCTAGGCCCGGCTCGTAGATCGGCAACCGTCCGGCGTTCAGCTCGGAGAGTCGGGTGGGATCGGCTTCTCCCACCCGGATCCGATGACCGAGCGAGGCGAGCCCGGCGGCAGTGACCAGACCGACGTAGCCGGCTCCGATGACGGCGATATCCACCACGTCCTCCCTGGCGCTGTGCGTGCACCACGGTAGCCGGTCGGGCTCAGCCCAAGGCGTCCGTTCCGAGGATGACCACGACGTCCACACCCTCGGGGAGAGCACCGGTGCTCACCTGCCCGAACCCGAGGGCGGTGGTGATGGTGCGGGCGGCCTCGGTCAGATCCGGCCGGGTGACGATCGACGTCGCCTTGTAATCGAACGAGTCGGCGTCTCCTACGTCAACCACTTCGAACCCTCTGGTCCGGAGGGCATCTGCCCAGCGGGTGGCAATGCCGCTCTGGCCGTTGCCGTTGAGAACCGACACTCTGATCGGGCCAGGGGGATCGGAGGTGAGAGGGCGCCCGGCGACGAAGGCTGACAGCATGGCGGTGGCGGCGGGCTGGTCGAGCACCTGAAAGGACTGCCCCTTGCGGTTCGCGCCGACGGTGGGAAGGGTGGCGGCCTCGATATCGGCGGCCGACAAGCCCCTCATCGCCCAAGCCAGCTTCACCATGTCCTCCTCGGCCAGACCGGCGTCCATGGTGAGGTGGCGCCCAATGGCGTCGATCACCGCCCCGGCGTCGGTCACGGTGGAAGGACGCTTCAGCTTCGCCAGAATCGCCAGCATCAGCTGTTGTTGCCGCCTGGTGCGGCCGATGTCGGAGGCGTCGACCGACACCCACGACCCGTTGCGGAGCTCCTGGTAGCTGCGCGACCGGGCGTAGGCCAGGGCCGTCTTGCCGTCGAGGACCTGGGTGCCACCCTCCACCGCCAGCCCCGACTTGGTGTCCCGGGCCGGGTTGGGGAAGGCCAGGTCCACCCCACCCAGCTCGTCCACGATGCTGGCAAAGCCCACGAAATCGACCTCGACGTAATTGTGGATGGGAACGCCCAACGTATCTCGCACGGTCTTGACCATCAGCGGCGCCTCGCCGTAGGCATAGGCGGCGTTGATCTTCTGGATCCCATGGCCCTCGATGTCGGCCTCCAGATCGCGCGGAATGCTGAGGATCTGGGCTCCACCCCGATCGGGGAACAGCTGGATCAGCATGATCACGTCCGCTCGTTGCCCGCCGAAGTCCCCGAAGTCGCCGAAGTCCTCGGGCAGGTTCTCTCGAGAGTCGGATCCGATCACCAGGAACGTTCGTGGGTCGAGCGTCTCGGTGGGAGCCTCCGACAACTCCTCCACCACTTCGACGTCGCGGGGAACGGCCGCCTCCACCTTGCCGGTGACGTAGTCGAGCATGAGGAGCGCTCCGAACACGGTCAGGTTGGCCAGGATCAACATCACCACCAGGACGCGCTTGACCCAGCTGAAGACGCGCGACCGCGAGCGGGCGTGTTGGGGGGTGGAGCGTTTCCCAGCCATGGGTGGGGGCAGCTTACTCGCGGTCGGGACCCACTCAGCCGAGGACGAGCGGAACCGGAGCCGGGAGGTGGGTCGACAGGAAGCTAACGATCCTGCCCAGGGCGTCGGCTGCTGCGGCCGGGTCGTATCCCTCCGCCGAGTCGTTGAGGAAATCGTGGGTGGCCCCTTGGTAGAGCAGCCAATCCCCGGAGGGGTTGAGTTGCTGGGCGGTGTCGACGCTCTCGGCCGGGACCAGCGGATCGTCCGACCCGAACAATCCCAAGATCGGTATCCGCAGCCGCTCCAGAACCGGCGCCAACTGCTGCTCGCGCTGGTCGTCTCCGGCCAAGGGCGGGTACGCCACCGCCACCGCCCGCACGTGGTCCCGTCCGTCGGCGTAGAGCAGGGCCAACCGGCCTCCGACGTCGAGGCCCACCAGCCCGACCGTTCCCTTGGCGGGCCACTCCACGTCTTCGCTGGCGAGGAACTCGTAGGTCTCGTCGATGTCTCGCAGCACCCGCCGGTCGCGCAGCCGGTGATACGCCTCCTCCGCCTCCCCCAGCTCCGCCCGGCGCCCGGGGGCTTGGCCGCGGTACAGGTCGACGGCCAGCGCTGCGAAGCCGTGCCGGGCGAACCGGCGGCACAGGTCCTTCTCGTGGGATGCCATCCCCCGGATGTCGTGCAGCACGATGACGGCGGGGAAGACGCCGGCGCTGTCGGGCCGGGCCAGGTACCCCCGAGAGAAGCCGCTGCCCACCGGCACCTCGAAGTCGCCGTACAGAATCGGATAGGTCCCCTCGTGGGGGAGCACGCTCACCGCCATTCCTCCTCGGCCCGGCGACGATCCGTCAGCGTAGCGGTCGACGCGGCCCAGACCGGGTCAGGGGCGGAGGTGGCTGATCTGACCGGCGCTGAGGAGGACCCGACCGCCGTCCGTGTCGACCACCAGCCTGCCCATCTCGTCGACGTCTACTGCCCTCCCCCGCCCGGCCGGGTCCCAGGCGACGTCGCGTCCCAGCGTGACGCAGGCCCGCCGGTACTCGCCTCGACCCCAATCCGAGGCCGGCGCGTCCAGGCGGTTCAGGAGGTCGGCCGCCCAGTCCTGGGCGATGGTGGATGCGAGGGTGGGGCCGGGATCGGCCGCCAGCAACGACCCGGCCGCAGCCGGCGGGTCCGACCACCACAGATTGACCCCCAGCCCGATCACCACCCGCCGCTCTCCGGCCTCCACCAGCACCCCACCCACCTTGTGGGCGCCCACCACCAGGTCGTTCGGCCATTTCAGCCCCACGGTCCCCGGGAGGACCTGGCGGGCGGCCAGGCCGGCCACCAGTGGGATCCGAGGCCAGTGGACCAGGTCCCACCCGGGCGCGACCGCCAGTGAGGCGGCCAGCGATCGCTCGGCGTTGTACCAGGGGTTACCGCTCCGGCCCCGTCCGGCTGCCTGCCGGTCGGCTACCACCAGGAGTGGACTGCCCGCGTATCTCTCCCCGGCCACGTCTTGGGTGGACGGGGTCTCCTCGAGGTGAAGGAGGGCGTAGGGTGTAGCCATGCGGCTCCGGCGGGAGTCGATGCGGCAATCTAGTGACGGAGGTGGTCGTGGGCACCGAGGAGCGCATCGAGCAGCTTCGCAAGCTCCGCGACGAAGCGCTCCACTCCGGAAGCCAGCGGGCGGTCGACCGTCAGCACGAGCAAGGCAAGCTCACCGCCCGGGAGCGGGTCGAGCTGCTGCTCGACAAGGGCTCGTTCGAAGAGGTCGACATGTTCGTCCGCCATCAGGCCCGCGGCTTCAACATCGAAGAGCGCCGGCCGGCGGGTGACGCGGTGGTGACCGGGTACGGAACGGTCGACGGTCGGACCGTGTTCGTCTTCGCCGAGGATTTCACGGTGTTCGGAGGGAGCCTCGGTCGGGCGGTGAGCGACAAGATCTGCAAGGTCATGGACATGGCCCTGGATGTGGGCGCCCCGGTGATCGGCCTCAAGGACTCTGGTGGGGCCCGCATCCAGGAAGGAGTGGCGGCGCTCGACGGGTACGGGCGGATCTTCGAGCGCAACGTGCGATGCTCCGGAGTGATCCCTCAGATCTCGGTGATCATGGGACCCTGCGCGGGCGGGGCCGTCTACTCCCCGGCCATCACCGATTTCGTCTTCCAGGTGGACGGCTCGAGCCACATGTTCATCACCGGGCCCGATGTGATCAAGGCCGTGACCGGTGAGGAGGTGTCCTTCGAGGAGTTGGGAGGCGCCCACACCCACGCCAGCCGGTCGGGGGTGACCCATTTCATCGCCACGCGGGGAGCCGAGGCCATGGACGAGGTGCGCTACCTGCTCTCCTTCCTCCCCCAGAACAATCTCGAGGTTCCTCCCTTCTTCGCCCCGATCGACCAGCCCGACCGGACCGAGGAGGAGCTGGACGCCACCATCCCCGATTCCCCCACCCAGCCCTACGACATGGTGGCGGTCATCGAGCTGATCGTCGACGACGGCGAGTTCTACCAGGTGCACGAGCACTTCGCTCCCAACATCGTGGTGGGGTTCGCCCGCCTGGACGGCTATTCGGTTGGGATCATCGCCAACCAGCCCTCGTTCTTGGCCGGCACGCTCGACATCTCCGCCTCGGAGAAAGGAGCGCGCTTCGTCCGGTTCTGCGACGCCTTCAACATCCCGCTGGTCACCTTCGTCGACGTTCCCGGGTTCCTCCCGGGGGTCGACCAGGAGCATGGGGGCATCATCCGCCACGGTGCCAAGCTCTTGTACGCCTTCAGCGAGGCGACGGTGCCGCGGGTGACGGTGATCACCCGCAAGGCCTACGGAGGGGCGTACGTGGTGATGAACTCCCGGGGTATCCGAGCCGACGTCGTCTATGCCTGGCCGTCGGCCGAGATCGCGGTGATGGGAGCCCAGGGGGCGGTCAATGTGATCTTCCGGCGGGAGATCGAGAAGGCCCCCGACCCCGACGCCCGGCGCGACGAGCTGATCGAGGACTACGAGGGGCGTTTCAACAATCCCTACCGGGCAGCCGAGCTGGGCTTGGTCGACGAGGTGATCGAACCCAGCCAGACCCGCATCAAACTGATCCGGGTCCTGGAGATGCTGCGCACCAAGCGAGAGAGCCTACCCCCCAAGAAGCACGGGAACATTCCTCTGTGAGGACCCCTTCTCTAGGATGCCGCCGATGAACTCGGTGCTGGTGGCCAACCGAGGGGAGATCGCGGTTCGCATCATCCGCTCCGTGCGGGAGGCGGGGCTGCGGAGCATCGCCGTCTACTCGGAGCTGGATCGGGACGCTCTGCACGTCGAACTGGCCGACGAGGCCTGGAACATCGGACCCGCCCCCTCGGCCGAGTCGTACCTCAACATCGCTCGGATCGTCGAGGTGGCGCTCCAGGCCAAGGCGGAAGCGATTCATCCGGGGTACGGCTTCCTGGCCGAGAACCCCGACTTCGCCCGGGCGGTTTCCGAGGCCGGTCTCGTCTGGGTGGGCCCGCCGCCGGAGGCGATCGCCACCATGGGGGACAAGATCTCTTCGCGCCGGGCGGCCGAGCAAGCCGGGGTGGCCACCGTCCCGGGCACCCTCGAGCCGCTCACATCCCTCGAGGAGGTGGCGGCGGTCGCCGAGCGCTTCGAGTTCCCGGTGGCTATCAAAGCGGCCCACGGCGGCGGCGGCAAGGGCTTGCGGGTGGTGCACACCCACCCGGAGCTGGAAGACGCCTTCGAGGGCGCCCGCCGGGAGGCGGCCGCCTACTTCGGCAACCCGGAGGTGTACGTCGAGCGCTACCTGTCCAAGCCGCGCCATGTCGAAGCGCAGGTGCTGCTCGACGCCCACGGCAACGGGCTCTTCCTGGGCGAGCGGGACTGCTCGGTCCAGCG
>JBFGJL010000125.1:0-5427 GCA_041577235.1 Acidimicrobiia bacterium
CTCGTCGTAGGCGCAGTACGGGTTGTAGGCCAGGTTGAAGTCGACCGAGACCACCCCGCCGACGGCGGGCTCCAGATCGAGGTAGCGCCCACCGCCGTACGTCTCCCGACCCGAGGTGCTGTCCCGGAACGGCAAGAAGAAGCCGGGCCGTCCGTCGCTGGCCAGCAAGGTGAGCGCCACCGGCTGGCCATGCACCGCGAACTGGATCAGACCCGCCCGCTGGTAGGTCCGTTGCCGGCCATCCGAGGTGGCCAGGGTGAGGCCGTCCCCGGGAGCCGGCAAGACCTCTAGACGCAGGTCGAGCTGCGGGTTGGGCGCGAAATAGCGAAGACCGCCGAAGGTCGCTCGATCGGCGATCGGCGAGTGTGGATCGTTACGGAAGAACTCGTCCTTGTGGCGGCGGAGAGCGGTCAGTCGCTCGGCATCCATGGCCGGGTCAACCGGGGCCGACCCGTCTGGATTCCGCTCAGGCCGACTCCTCCATCATCTTCTTGGCGACCAAGGCCAAGACCCCGATCACCAACAGCAGCAGAATGACCTTCTTCATGGGCGCTCCTTTCGGCTCTTCCAGCCTACGCCTTCCTTCGACCGCACGGCGCTCACCGGTCGCTCGTTTCCGGAGCCGGCCGGGGCGGCACGATGACCAGCGGCAGGGAGCTGAGATGGGAGAGCTTGGAAGAGGTGCTCCCCAGCAGCAGCCCCCGGAGCGTCCCCAGCCCGCGGGCCCCGACCACGATCAGATCGGCCTTCGAGCGCTCGGCGGCATCCAGGAGGGTGTCGACCGGTCCCCCTTCGATCAGCTCCTCCCGGTGTTCCACCCCCAGCTCGTCGAGCATCCTGGTCCACGATCCGCGCAGGCGAGCCTCGACTTCGGCCGACAGCGTCGCGAAGTCGATGGGGGGCGGGTGGTCGGCGAGATGGGCGAGCGGCTCGAAGGCATGCACCGCCACCACCTCGGCACCGATCTGGGCGGCGAGCTCACCCGCCCAGCGGAGGGCTTGGGCGGCTCCGTCGGAGCCGTCCACCCCCACCAGGATCCGGCTCACGGTCACGGCTCGCCGCTCCGGTCGCGGCCGGAGTCGGCCTGGTCGGCGGCCAGTTCCGGCTCGCGGTCGGCGCTGGCTCGCAGCGACGTCACCACCGTCACCGTCAGCACCACGGCGATGATCGCCAACGAGACGAAGGCGTCGATGTGGTACCAGCGCGAAACGATCATCTTCACCCCTACGTAGAACAGGATCACGCCCAGGCCCCGGTTCAGGTACACGAGGCGGGCCTGGGCACCGGCCAGCACGAAATAGAGGGCACGGAGCCCGAGGATGGCCAGGGCGTTCGAGCTGAAGACGATGAAGGGGTCGCGGCTGATGGCGAGGATGGCCGGCACCGAGTCGACGGCGAACACCACATCGGTGGCTTCGATCAGCACCAGCACCACGAACAGGGGGGTAGCGAAGCGCTTGCCCCGCTCCCGGGCGAACAGACGCTGGCCGTGATATGAGGAGGTGACCGGCACGACCCGCCTCACCAGGCGCAGGACCGGATTCCGCTCCGGGTGGATCTCGCCGGTCTCATGGGTGAAGACCCGGACGGCAGTGAACAGCAACAGCCCTCCGAAGACGAACAGCAGCCAGTCCAGCCGCTCCAGCAAGGCCACCCCGGCGAAGATGAAGATGGCTCGCAGCACCAGGGCGCCGAAGATCCCCCAGAACAAGACCCGATGCTGGTAGGCGTTCGGCACCGAGAAATAGGCGAAGATCACGGCCCACACGAACACGTTGTCGACCGACAGTGACTTCTCGATGACGTATCCGGTCAGGTACTGGCCGGCGGCGGTACCCCCCAGCACCCCCCACACGACCAGCACGAACCCGATCCCCAGCGCGATCCAGGCGGCGGAGGTGATGGTCGCCTCCCGGATGGAGATCTCGTGGGCCTCGCGATGGAGCACGAACAGGTCGACCAGCAGCAGGACGACCGTACCCACCAAGAAAGAGATCCACAGCCAAGCGGGGACGTCGAAACGGGTGAGGGCGGTCGTCGCTTCGGCCCAGGCAATCGTCATAAGGGGGAGGTCCTCGTCCGGATGTGGGCGACCACGCTACCCGACCACGCCGGGGTCGGCGCCGGCCTAACGGGGTGACAGCGTCAGACGGTCGACGGTCAGTTCTGCCACCGCCTCGTCCGACCAGGAGAAGGGGAGCGGCTCGTTGCCGGCCCAGCGTTCCACCAGGTCCCGGTAGTGGGGGTCGAAGATGTGGCCCGATTGGCCAGTGGTGTGCAAGGCCCGGGAAGCGTCGAAGTCCGCCAGGTCGACCACCATCCGCAGCGACGGCACCCAGGTCACCTCGTACCCGTCGGGCGGGTACCACGAGGTGGCGTTGACCAGCGAGGTTCCGCCCGACACCGGGTAGGGACCGCGATTGAACAGGGCCTCGATGGGGCCGATACCGGACACCCCCAGGCTCTGGTTGCGGAAGACGGCGCCGTGCATCTCTTCCCAGTTCCACTCGGAAGGGTCGTCACCGAACCGCTCGGTCAGCTCCTCCAGCGCGGCGAGGAGCGACGCGGTCAAGATCGCGTCCCGGGTCTCGACCTGTTCGGTCCTGGCGTCGTCCCACCAGGCGTTGTCCGGATCGTCCAGCAACAGTCGGACCACCTCGAACCAACGACTGCCACCCTCGGGCCAGTGGTCGGCGGGAAGCTCGTCGTGGAAGGTGCGGGCCAGCAGCTGTCGCCAGATGGCGGCGTAGAGGGCGGATCCGGGGGAGCCCGCCCGCTGCTGATAGGCCTCGTCGCCGTCCTCGGCCCAGGCCCGCAAGGTGGCCTGGGCTCGTCCCACCTCGGGCCGGTTGGTGGCCATGGCCAGCAGGTGCGGCACCACCTCCGCGGCGCTGCCGTTGCGGCTGTCGAACTGGATGGCGCTCATCGCCTCCAGCGTCAGCGCCGGCTGCGTGGCCAGGAGGTCGTCGATCCGCTGGGCACGGTAGCCGTAGGCCCAGTCGCTCGACAGGTGGTAGGGGTAGTCGGCGTCGACCACGGCGTTGTTGGCGGTCACCAGGAACCCGCGGGACGGGTTGAGGACGCTGGGCAACTCGTCGAAGGGGATGAAGCCGGTCCATTCGTTCTCGCCGGTCCACCCTCGGGCCGGCCACCGTCCGTCTCCGTTCCGGCGAATCGGGATTCGGCCGGTCGCCTGGTAGCCGATGTTCCCGTCGACGTCGGCGTACACGAAGTTCTGGGCGGCGATGTCGAAATGGCGCAGCGCCGCCCGGAACTCGTCCCAGGTCGCGGCCACGTCGAGCTCCAAGAACGAGCGGATGACCGTGGACGGCTCCAGCGCCGTCCAGCGCAGGGCGATGGCGTGGTCGGGAGGCACCCCCACCCCCGCCTTCTGGTCGAAGTCCTCCAGGGGGCCGTAGCTGTCGGAGATGATCGTTCCGTTCTGGGTCTTGCGGACCCGGATGGTGACCGGATCGGATCCGGCCACCTCGATCTGCTCCAAGGCGACCTCCATGTCGACCCACTCCCCGTCGACCTCGTACTGGTCGGGGTTCTGGGGATTGACCCGCTCGATGTAGAGGTCCATGGTGTCGGGACCGAGATTGGTGACCCCCCAGGCGATGCGGTCGTTGTGGCCGATCACGATTCCGGGAGCTCCGGCGAACGAGAACCCCACCACGTCATAGGGACAGGCCGGTCCCTTGGGGCGGCAGTGGAGGCCCACCTGGTACCAGATCGAGGGCATCTGGATGGAGAGGTGGGGGTCGTTGGCCAGGAGGGGCAGACCGGTGGTGGTGCGCTCCCCGGACACGACCCAGTTGTTGGATCCGATTCCCTCGCCCGCCGGCCCGGTCAGAGCATCGACCGTCGCTGCTCGTTCGACCACTCGCGCCAGCAACGGCGTCAGCCGGGTCGGGGCCGGCGGGGAGAAGGCGGCGGCCACCGCCTGGGGGCGACCGGGGGCGATCACCGGATGGCGCTCCGGGTAGGGGGGGTAGAGCTCCTCGACCCGGGCGGCGGGGAGGGTTCCGCCCAAGATGGCTCGTTCGATCTCGTCCTCGAAGTTGGCGCGCAGGTCCCAAGCGATCACCTTTGCCCAGGTGAGGGTGTTGATGGGTTCCCAGCGGTCGGGAACATAACCCCAGTTCTGGAGTTTGAGGACGGCGTACTCGGCACTCAGCTCGGTGGGGGAACGGTCCGCCATGTAGGCGTTGACCCCGTCGGCGTAGGACTCGAGGATGTCCCGGGTGGGGCCGGGCAAGTCCGCCAACTCGGTCCGGGCGGTCGCCTCCCACCCCAGGGTTCGGAGGAAGGCGTCGGCTTCCACCTGCCCGGCGCCGAACATCTCGGCGGTGCGGCCGGCTCCGATGTGGCGCCAGAAGTCCATCTGCCAGAAGCGATCCTGGGCGTGTACGAACCCTTGGGCCAGAAACAGATCGTGCGGGCTGGAGGCGTAGATGTGAGGCACGCCGGCCCCGTCGCGCCAGACCCGAACCTCGTCGTCCAGCCCCGGCACGGTCACCTCGCCCGCCACCACCGGTCGCGCCCGCTGGGCCAGGGCGTAGCCGACCACCCCGAATGCCAGCAGCAGAATGAGACCGAACACCAGCAGGCGGCCGAGGATCCTTGCCAGGGCTCTCATCGAGCCTCCAGGCTATCGCGCCACCTCACCACGCTCCACAGTCCGCTCCGCGGCTCCTAGGCGCCGGCAGTGGCCGAATTCGGGGCGGAGAGCCGACCACGTCGCCGACTAAGCTGACCGGCCGATGAGCGAGCTCCTCGCCGCCGCCGCCCAAGCCCTCGGCGCTCCCGAGGCGCTGGTTGAGCGTTCGGCCGCGGCCCGAGCCGCCGCCACCGGCTCCACCGTCGAGGAGGTCCTGGCGGCCTGGGCAGGTGGCGAGGCGGTGGCCGCCCCGCCGGCGGCTCCTGCGCCGGTGGCCGAGCCGGCGGCGGCTCCTGCGCCGGTGGCCGAGCCGGCCGCCCCCGAGCCGGCCGTTCCCGAACCGGTCCCGGTGGCGGCAGCAACCCTGGTCGAGCCGGAGCCGGCCCCACCCGCCGAGGAACCGGTCGAGGTGGTGGAGCCCGCCCCTCTCGGCGAGAGGCTGCGAGTGGCCGGGCGCCTCGGTGCGCTCGGCGGGGCGATGCTCGGCATCGTCGGGGCGCTCCTCGCCTCCCCCCTGCTGTTGCAGCGAGCGGCGGTGGTGGGCGAGCCGGGGGCGACGACGGCGGTGGTCGAGGTGGGCCCGGTTCCCACCGTCGTGGTGGTGGCTGCCGTGTCGGCGCTGTTCGGAGCCCTGATCGGCCTGGCCTCGGCCAAGGTCCCGGCCTGGTTCCGTGCCGATCTCGCCCTGCGGGTCCGGCCCCGCTCGGCGGTGCTGGCCGGGGTTACCAGCGGGGTGGTGCTGGGGGTGGTGGGGGCGGCTCTGA
>JBFGJL010000126.1:0-5416 GCA_041577235.1 Acidimicrobiia bacterium
GGACAGGTTGCCGGCCTCCTCGGCCAGCAGGTCGATCATCTCCGCCTGGATCAGGGTGGAATCCACGTCCAGCACCACCAGCCGCTTGGCCCGGCGTTCCAGACCCTCCCGTTGGATGGCGATGTCGATCCCATGCTCGGCGGCTGCTGCCACCAGCGCCGCCCGCAGGCGGTCGAGATCGCCGCCGGAGACGACCAGCTCGTAGCTGACCACCGGGTAGCGACTGAGCCGGGCGATGCGATCGATGTTGGCCCCACCGGCGACGATGGCGTCGGCCGCCCCGGCCAAGGCGGCGGGGGTGAGCACCGGACCGATCACCGTCACCGCGTGACGGACCCGGGTGGGGGTGCTCGGCTCCCCCTCCACCGCTTCGAAATCGAGGTGGACCCCCTTCTCCCAGGCGTGATAGAGCAGCTCCTTGAAGACGTCGGACGCCTCCGTCACCCCCACGAGGATGTCGAGCGTGAGCCGCTCGTGCACCACCACCTGCTCCATGTCGTAGACCTCGGCGCCGCCGGCGGCGAGCACGTTGAGGAGACCGGCGGTGATCCCGGGGCGGTCCCGTCCCCCGACCCTGATCAGAATCGTGCGGCGATCCACCATCGGAGCCGCAGCCTACCGGCCGTCGCCGGGTCGCCCGACCCCCCGCGGCCGCTCAGCGCACCCACACGTCGAGCCAGATCACGGCGAACAGCGCCGCCAGGTACACGGTCGAGAAGTGAAAGAGACTCATGGCCCGACCGGGGTCCCGAATCAGCCGCCCCGCCTGCAAGACGAACCATCCCCCCAACCCGATGGCGGTCAGGAGGTACAGCCACCCCATGCCGGCCACCGGCACCAGTGCCAGAGTGACCAGCACCAGCACCCCCGCATAGACGAGGATCTGCCAGGTGGTGCGCTTCACCCCCACCACCACGGGCAGCATCGGAACCCGGGCCTGCTCGTACTCGCGCCGGTAGCGGAGCGCCAGCGCCCAGAAATGGGGGGGAGTCCAGTAGAAGACGATGGCGAACAGGATCCAGGCCGTGAGGGACAATCCGCCGGTGACCGCCGCCCAGCCCACCAATACCGGGGCCGCTCCGGCCGCCCCCCCGATCACGATGTTCTGGGTGGTGGCCCGCTTCAACGCCAGCGTGTAGACGAACACGTAGAAGAGCAGGGCGGCGGTGGAGATCACGGCGGCGAGCAGGTTCACGAAGGCCCACAGCCAGGCGGCCCCGGCCACCCCCAGAGTCACTCCGAAGATGAGGGCCGAACGGGGCGAGAGACGATGCCGGGGCAGCGGCCGCCGGGAAGTGCGCCCCATCACCCGGTCGATGTCGCGATCGGCCCAGCTGTTGAGGGCGTTGGCACCCCCCGCCGAGAGGGCCCCTCCGACCACCGTCGCCACCACCAACCATGTGCCGGGCCAACGCCGCGCCGCCAGCACCATGGACGGCACCGTGGTGATGAGCAGCAGCTCGATGATGCGCGGCTTGGTGAGAGCCACGAAGGCCGCGAGCACCGCCACCCACCCCGATCGGGGCGCTCTCGGATCGGTGACGGTCGCTTCCTGCATGTCTCGTATCGCCGGGTGCCGGCCAGCCTACCGGCGGCCTCCTAGCGGCCGGCCGCCACTACCCTCGCCACCATGCGAATCCGGATGCCCCTCCCCCTCCTCCTGCTCGTCCTCACCGCCCTGGTCGCCGCTGCCTGCTCTGCCGGTGAGACGGACACCGAGCCGGCCACCACCGCCCCGGCTCCGGCCGACACCCCCGCCGCGACCGATCAGCCTGGGATCGCGGTGGTGGCCAACGCCCCCGGCACCCTGGGCACCGGCCCGCAGCGTCTGGTGGTCGGCCTGCTGACCCGCGACGCCCAGTCGCTCGCCAGCCCCGACCTCCCCGCCCACATCGACGTCTTCTTCGAATCGACGACCAACCTGGTGGCCGAGCTGCCGGGGGCGTTCCAGTGGACCGTGGAGGGGGCGCGGGGTGTGTACGTGGCGACGGTGACCTTCGACCAGCCGGGCAACTACGGAGTGCGGGTGCGACCGGAGGGTATGGAGCCGACGGCGCCGGCCGCCTTCGTGGTGGTGGAGGATCCGGTGGTGCCGGAGGTGGGAGAGCCGGCCCCGGCGGTCGAGACCCCCACCGGGGCGGACCAGCCGCTCGAGCAGATCAGCACCGACCCCGACCCCGACCCCCGCTTCTACGAGCTGTCGCTGGACGAAGCGCTGGCCAACGGCCGGCCGACGGTGGTGGTCTTCGCCACGCCCGCCTTCTGCCAGACCGCCACCTGTGGCCCGATGCTGGATCAGGTCAAGGCGGCTGCGCCCGCCCATCCGGACGTGAACTTCATCCATGTCGAGGTGTACGAGGATTTCGAGGGCGTCACCGATGTGCAGCAGCTGCAGCTGGCACCGGCCGTGTCCACCTGGGGTTTCCCGAGCGAGCCCTGGGTGTACGTGATCGATGCCGGCGGGGTCGTGTCGGCCCGTTTCGAGGGGAGCATGTCGACCCAGGAGCTGGAGGACGCGCTCGCCGAGCTGAGCTGACCGGTCCCGGGGCGGCTTGGAACTGCAACTTCGCCCCCGTAACATGCCCCTCCGACCGCGGTCCCCGAAGGGTGAGGTAAGAGGGGTCATGCCCAGCGAGAGTCCGAGGCACCGCCCGCTGCGGCTGGCCGGTGTCGCCACCCTCTCCCTCCTCCTCGCCGCTTGCACCCCCGACCTGCCGCTCGACTCCCTCGACCCGCAGGGGCCGGCTGCTCGCCAGATCGACAACCTGTTCTGGCTGACCTTCTGGATCGCCACCGCCATCTTCGTGCTGGTGGAAGGGGCCATCCTGGTGGCGGTGGTGGTCTTCCGGGACCGCCCCTCCCGCACCCGCGAACCCAAGCAGGTCCACGGCAACGCCAAGCTGGAGGTGGTGTGGACGGTGATCCCCGCCCTGATCCTCACCGGCATCGCCGTTCCCACCGTCCGCACGGTCTTCGACCTCACTTCCTGTGAGGCCGACGCCCTGCCGGTAGAGGTGATCGGCCATCAGTGGTGGTTCGAGTACCACTACCCACAGGCGGACGTGACCACCGCCAACGTCCTCGTCATCCCCGCCGGCCGGCAGGTGTGCCTCGACATGACCAGCGAGGACGTCATGCACAACTTCTGGATCCCGAAGTTGAACGGCAAGCGCTACCTGATCCCCGGCCAGCAGACCACCCTCACCCTGGAAGCCGACGAGCCCGGCGAGTACTGGGGTCAGTGCGGCGAGTTCTGCGGCCTGTCCCATGCCATCATGCGGGCACGGGTGGAAGCTCTCCCCGAATCCGAGTTCGAGACCTGGCTGGTGGCGCAACAGGCTCCCGCCGCCGAGCCGGCGGCCGATAGCCTCGCCGCCAAGGGAAAGGAGGCCTTCTTGGGCGGAGCGTGTGTGACCTGCCACGTGATCGGTGGGGTCAACGAGGTTGAGAACGCCATCGGACCCGACTTGACCCACTTCGCCAGCCGGTCGGTGTTCGGCGGCGCCTCCTTCGAGACCAACGCCGCCAACCTGACCGCCTGGCTGGCCGATCCCCCGGCGATGAAGCCGGGATCGCTGATGCCCAACCTCAACCTGACCAACGACGACATCACCGCCCTGATCGCCTACCTGGAGACCCTGCAATGACGGCGACCGCCACGCCGAGAACCACCACGATCTTCCGGCGCCCGCGCGCCAAGACCGGCCTGTGGGGCTGGGTCACCACCGTCGACCACAAGAAGATCGGGGTGATGTACGGGTACACCGCCTTCGTCTTCTTCATCCTCGGCGGGGTGGAGGCACTGCTGCTGCGGATCCAGCTCGCCCAACCGGACGGGACGTTCCTGTCGGCGGCCGAGTACAACGCCATGTTCACCATGCACGGCACAACCATGATCTTCCTGTTCGTGATGCCGGTGGGGGCCGCCTTCTTCAACTACCTGCTCCCGCTGATGATCGGAGCCCGGGACGTGGCCTTCCCCCGCCTCAACGCCCTCAGCTTCTGGATCTTCTTCTTCGGCGGGATCTTTCTCTACTCGGCGTTCTTGTTCGGTACGTCCGGACCGCCGACCGGCGGCAACCTGCCGGCGGGAGCGGGCGACGTCAGCTGGCTGGGAGGCGCCCCCAACGGGGGATGGTTCGGATACCAACCCAACGCCGGTCCGGCCTATTCGGTGGGAACGGCGCTCGACTACTGGGCGTTGGGCCTCCAGATCCTGGGGCTCGCATCGCTGATCTCGGCGGTCAACTTCATCGTCACCATCCTCAACATGCGGGCCAAGGGCATGCGCCTGTTGCGGATGCCGGTGTTCGTGTGGATGACGATGGTGGTCGCCTTCCTGCTGCTCTTCTCGCTGCCGATCATCGCCATCGCCCTCTTCATGGTCACCTTCGACCGGCAGTTCGGAACCCTCTTCTTCGACGGGGCGGTGGGCGGCGACCCGGTGCTCTGGCAGCACCTGTTCTGGCTCTTCGGCCATCCCGAGGTCTACATCCTGATCCTGCCGGCGATGGGGATAGTCTCCGAGGTGCTGCCGGTCTTCTCCCGCAAACCCCTCTTCGGCTACCCGGCGGTGGTGTTCGCCGGGGTGGCCATCGGCTTCCTCGGCTTCGGGGTGTGGGCCCACCACATGTTCTCGAGCGGGATCACCCCGGTGGCGCAGGCGGCGTTCGGGTTGTCGACCATGACCATCGCCGTGCCGACCGGGATCAAGATCTTCAACTGGCTGGGGACGATGTGGGGCGGGCGATTACGTCTCACCACCCCGATGCTGTTCTCGATCGGGTTCGTGGCGATGTTCGTGATCGGGGGCCTGTCGGGCGTCACCCATTCGATCGTTCCGACCGACTGGCAGCAGACCGACACCTACTACATCGTCGCCCACTTCCACTACGTCCTGTTCGGCGGGGCGATCTTCGGGATCTTCTCGGGGCTGTACTACTGGTTTCCCAAGTACACCGGCAGGCTGATGAGCGAGCGGCTGGGCAAGGTGCACTTCTGGCTGATGATGATCGGGTTCAACCTCACCTTCGCCCCCATGCACTGGCTGGGCCTGCAGGGCATGGTCCGGCGCACCTGGCGCTACCCCGCCGAGTACAACATCGAGGCCTGGAACCTGGCGGTCACGGTGAGAGCGTTCATCATCGCCCTCGCCACCCTGGTCTTCATGTACAACTGGATCCACTCCCGCCGGCGGGGACAGGAGGCGGGGATGGATCCGTGGGACGCCCGCACGCTGGAGTGGACCCTCCCCTCCCCCACCCCCGAATTCAACTTCGCAGTCGAGCCGGTGGTGCACTCCATCGACGACTTCTGGCATCAGAAGTACGAAGAGGACGAGGAGGGGCGTCCGATCCGGCGGCCCGAAGCCGACCAGCTGCTGGCCCGCCTGGAGGACGAGGGCAACAACCCGACC
>JBFGJL010000127.1:0-5359 GCA_041577235.1 Acidimicrobiia bacterium
CCACCACCGACCCATATCCACCGGTGAGGAGCGTTCCGCCCACCACCACCGCGATGATGGCTTCGAACTCCTGCTGGGTGCCGCGCAGCGAGTCGGCGCTGTTGAATTGGACCACCTGCATCAGGGCGGCCAGGAATCCGGCAAAGGCGGTGGCCATGAACAGCGCCACCCGCAGCCGGTTGACCGGGACCCCGACGTTGCGAGCGGCGTTGGCATCGCCCCCGATCCCGAACACCCAGTTGCCCTGGCGGGTACGCAGAAGCACCCAGGTGGCGAGCAGGCCGAAGGCGATCATCCACAGGATGGCCACGTCGAACCCGGCGCCACCGATCCGGATCTTGGTGCCGAACAGCTTGCCCACCCAGTCGAAGCCGGGAGCCTGGTCGAGACCGCCCAGCTGGGTGCGGTTTGTGCGCTGGCGGGGGATCGCCACCGCCAGACCCCGAAAGATGAACAAGGAGCCGAGGGTGATGATGAACGAGGGGAGCTTCGTTCCGACCACCAGCAAGCCATTGAAGAAACCGATCAGGAGCGCCACCAGCAGCGCCACCCCGATCGCCAGCCACACGTTGAGCCCGAAGCCCCCGGCGGCCGGCTCGGTCACCCCCATCATCAGCACCATGCCGGTGAAGCCGAGCACCGAGCCGATCGACAGGTCGAAGTCGCCGGCGATCATCAGCATGGCCACCGCCACCGACATGATCCCGAGCGGCGCGGCCGCGTTGAGGATGGCGGCCGTGGAGCTGAGGCTGACGAAGTTGTTGTCGAAGGCGACGATCGCGAAGAAGATCCAGACGATCACCAGCGCCACCACCGCACCGAACTCGGGTCGGCCGAGCAGCCGTTTCAGCAGGCCGACCCGTCTGACCCGTTCATCGACCGTCGGTGGTGGGGCAGTTGCTGTCGTCACCTCTCCTCCTCCGTGAGACCGGGGAGGGGGCCGCAGCCCCCTCCCCGGTGAGTATGGCCGATCAGCGGAGACCCTGCTCCGAGAACGAGACCACGTCGGCCGCCGTCTCGGCGGTCACGATTTGCGGACCGGTCAGGATCACCCGTTCCACCGAACCGAGCGGAAGCGCACCGGTGTCGAGGAACTTGGTGAGCAGCACGATCGGCAGGTAACCCTGCAGGAACTGCGCCTGATCGATGGCGAACAGCATGTTCCCCTCGTCGATGGCGGTCAGCACCTCGGGACCCAGGTCGAACGTCGCCAAGCTGATGGTCCCCAGCTGGCCGGCCTCCTCCAGCGCCGCCAAGGTGGGGATGGCGCCGGTGGGACCGAGGGTGAGGATGCCGTTCACGCCGGCGTTGGCGGTGAGAGCACCCGACACCGACGACTGAGCACCGGCCGGGTCGGCCAGGTCCACCGGCACGACCGTCACAGTGCCGCCCAGTCCGTCGGTGAAGCCCTGGCACCGCAGGTCGAGGGCGGCATTGCCCACTTCCTGATTGATGCACAGCGCCGTGTCGACGCCCTCGTCGGCCATCCGCTGCCCGGCGATGAGCCCGGCCTCGTACTCGGTCTGGCCCACGTGGACCAGGACACCGAGATCGGCGAACACATCCGAGCCCGAGTTCATCGAGATCACCGGGATGCCGGCGTCCACCGCCGACCGGATAGAGTTGCCCAAGGCGTCGGCGTCGGGGATGGTCACCACCAGCCCGTCGGGCTGCGACGCCACCGCCGCATCGATCAGCTGCGCCATCGCCGCCATGTCGAAGGTACCCGGCGCCTGATACTCGACGGTCACGCCCATGTCATCGGCGGCGGCATTGACGCCGTTGGCCGCCACCGACCAGAACGGATCCGACGACTGCCCGTGCGACACCACCACGAAGCGGTAGTCGCGCTGGGTGACCCCGTCACCGGCGGCGGTGGTGGCGCCGTCGGTCGGAGCGGCGGTGGTCTCGGCGGTATCCGTGCCGCCGCAGGCGGCCAGTACCAGGGCGAGGACCGCCACCAGGGCGAACCACGTCCTTCTCTTCATACCCTTCCTCCTCTTCCTTCTTTCCATTCGGCGACACCGCGAGGTGCCGCCCCTTCCCGCGCGACGCCCGCCGCCGTGGCGAGCTCCCGCAAGAAATCCATGCTCTGGCGGGCGTCTTCGATCGGGCCCGAACCGGGAGCGGGATCCTCGGCCAGCGACCGGTCCTGCTCCAAGACGTACCACCCGGTGAACCCCTGTCGTTCCAGCTCCACGACCACGGTGGCGATGTCGACCCCGCCCGATCCAAGAGGACGAAACAGTCCGTCGATGACGGCCTGTCTGAAGCCGATTCTCCCCGACCGCACCCGCTCGGCGAAGTCCACGTCGAGATCCTTGAGGTGGACGTGCTGCACCCGCTCTCCTGCTCGTCGAATCACATCGGCGATGTCGATGTCGGCCAGTGCCAGATGTCCGGTGTCGATGCACAAGCCTACCCCCGACCTCTCCAGCACGAGTTCGAGGTCGGGCCCGGTCTGCACCGGCATTCCCCAATGGGGGTGGAGAGCCGCCGTCACCCCGCACCCCGTCGCCACCGCCTCGAGTTGCAGCAGATGGGTGAAGAAGCGGTCCCATTCCTCGTCGCCGAGGACGACCTGCTGGTCGTAGCCGGGCAAGTCCGAGTCGGGGCCCAGCACCGCCACCTCCGCCCCACCGGCTCGGAGGGTGTTGGCGGCGCGCTCGAAGTAGGCGAGCTGGTCGGCGATGATCTCGTCCCGGTAGAGGATCACCGGAACGAATCCGCCCACCAGCTCCAAACCGTGGCGACCGAGCCGGGCCAGCACCTCGGCCGGATCGACTCCCAGGTATCCGTCCGGGCCCAGCTCCGTGGCCCGCAGGCCGATCTCCACCATCTCGCTCAGCACCCGGTCCGGGTCCATCAGGTGGCCCCAACCAGGCGAGCCGTCCACCCCCCAGGTGATGGGAGCGCCCGCCACCCGGTCGAGCAAGCCACTCCTCATACGGCCGGCTCCAGCTCGATGGGAGTTCCGGCACGGGCGGCGCGTCCGCAGGCGTCGGCGATGAGGAGGGCGGCCCGGGCGTCGTACACGGTGCAGGGGCTGGAATCCTGTCCGGCCGCCACCCGCAGGAACGCCGCCATCTCCGCCCGATAGCTGTCGCCGAAGCGGGGCAGCCACTCCCGGTAGGGATCGGCCGGCGCCGGCTGGCCGGGCTCGACCGACCGCAGCGGAGTTCGCTCGTCGACACCGACGGCCACGCTGGATCCCGTGCCGAACAGCTCCATACGGACGTCGTATCCGACCGGATCGACACGGCTGGCGCCCAGCAGGGCCAGTGCTCCCGAGCGCAGCCAGAGAGTGACCGCGGCCACCGCCGAGTCGTCGTAGCGGGCGAACATCTCCACGCCCACCGTGGTGGTAGCAGCCTGGACCCGTACGACCTCGTCGCCGGTGACGAACCGGAGCAGATCGAAGTCGTGGATGAGCTGATCCTTGAACTGGCCGCCCGACCCCGGAACGTAGTCCTCGGGCGGGGGGCGGTGGTCGTGGTGATGACCCACCACCAGCATCAAGGTCCCGACGGTACCGTCGGCCACCGCCTTTCGGGCCGCTTCGAACCCGGCGTCGAACCTGCGGTTGAAACCCATCTGGACCGGGATGCCCGCCGCCTCGACGGCGGCGATGGCCCGATCGGTGGCGGCCAGGTCGAGGGCGATCGGCTTCTCACAGAACACCGGCAGCCCCTGCTGGGCGGCGAGAATGAGGAACTCGGCGTGGGATTCGGTGCTGGAGGCGATCACCACCGCGTCGACCTGAGCCATGAGCTCGCCGGGGGAGGACACCGCCGCCCCATTGGAGGAGTCCGCCAGCTGCGCCGCCCGCTCCCGGATCGGATCGAAGACCACCAGCTGGTCGACCGCCGGGCTGCGCGCCAGGCTCTCGGCGTGGAGAGACCCGATCCGCCCGGCTCCCAGGAGCCCGATCCTCACCGTGACTCTCCTCCCGCGGGTGGCGGTCCGAAACACGTGTGGAACGTTCCAAACCGGGAGGACGCTACCGAGGGACCCCGACGCCGTCAAGCGGTTCCAGCGGCTCGGGCCGCCCACCTCCCCCCGGAGTCACAGCAAGGCCGCGATTCGCTCGATCGCCGCCCTCTCCCCGTCGCGCGGTGTGCACTCCAGTCCGATCGGACCCGTGTAGCCGAGCCGCCGGACCTCGGCGAAGAGAAAGCGGTAGTCGATCTCCCCGGTGCCCGGTTCGTGCCGTCCCGGATGATCGGCGGCCTGTACGTAGGCGACGTACTCCCGTCCCTGGGCGAAGTGCCCGGTGAGGTCGCCCTCGGTGACCTGCAGGTGGTACAGGTCCCAGTTGATGCCCAACGCTTCCGACCCCACCGCCTCGCACACTTCGATGACGTCGGCGCTGGTGGGGAGGGCGTAGCCGGGATGATCCACCCGCACGTTCATCGGCTCCACCATCAGGGTCAGGCCGGCCTCCTCCACCACGGCGATCGCCCCGGCCAGGGCTTCTCCCACTCCGGCCCGCACCGAAACCGGATCTTCACCCGGTCTCAGCACCGGCCCGTTGACGTTGATCCGCGGGGCGCCGAGCCGGAGCGCCACCTCCACCGCCCGGGCGATCCCGTCCCGAAAGCGCGAACGATGCTCGGGGTCGGACAGACGAGGCTCGAAGTCCCAGCCCCCGATCTGGCTCATCGACACCCCATGCCGGCGGCAGGCTTTGGTGAGCCGATCGATGTCCCAGTTCGGCCAGTACCAGATCTCGGCCTGCCCGAACCCGGTATCGGCGGCGGCTGCCACCCGCTCGAGCGGCGGCCGGTCTGGCCACCACAGCTCCAGGTTGACCGCCAAACCGGCCAGTCGCTCGTCGCTCACGGGAGAAGGCTCCCGATCTCGACCCGTGCTCCCGATCGGGACGACTCCAGGCAGGCGTCGAGCAGGCGCTGCACCTCGGCACCGTCGGCCAGGTCGGGACGGACCGCCTCGCCCCGGCCGACGGCCTTGGCCCAGCCCCGGGCCATGGCGTCGGTCTGCCGGAAGACGTCCCGATAGGTGTCGTGGACCCGCCCCCGCCGCACCCCGTTCCACAGGTCATCCGGAATCGGCAACGTCCAGTCGTAAGTCAGATTCATTCCCATGAATGGAGAAACATGGAATTGCTTGGAATGGCTGAAGCGTTCGCGGGAGGTCGCTAAACGATTGCCGTCGTACAGCACATAGTAATGTCGTTCGTTCCAAGGAGTGTTGCTCACCTCGGCGACAACCGCCTCCAGGCTCTGGGCGTCAGGCGAGAAACAGTAAAAGAGATTGAGCGGACTGAAGTACAGGCCAAACTGTCGCAATTGCGTAAGCAGCCGGATCGGACCGCCGGGCTGCGTGCCCGACCGCTGAC
>JBFGJL010000128.1:0-5334 GCA_041577235.1 Acidimicrobiia bacterium
CGGAGGACGGCCGGGCCGACCCGCGGCCGGCCGAGCAGGCCGACAACCACGTGGTGGCTGCCGGAGACAGTCTGTGGTCGATCGCGACGGCGACCCTGGCCGCCACCGACCCGGCCGCCGACCAGGAGACACTGGCCCGATACTGGTGGCGGGTGGTGGAAGGAAACCGAACCCGTCTCCGGTCGGGAGACCCCGACCTCATCTATCCGGGGGAGACGATTCTCCTGCCCCCGCCGTGAGTCAGCCGGCCAGGAACGACAGGCGGACCTCCCGTTGCGGGTTGTCGGCGTTGGTGTCGACCAGCACCACCGACTGCCAGATCCCCAGCGTCAGGTGGCCGGCGACCACCGGGACGGTGAGACTGGGAGAGAGCAAGGCCGGGAGGACGTGGTCGGCCCCGTGTCCGGTCGATCCGTGCCGGTGCTGCCAGCGCTGCTGGCGGGGCAGGAGGCGGGCAACCGTGGCGAGAAGATCCTCGTCGCTGCCCGCTCCGGTCTCGATGATGGCCAGCCCGGCGGTGGCGTGAGGCACGAACACCGACACCAGTCCGTCGCCCAGCTCCCGAATGAAGTCACTGATCCGATCGGTGATGTCGACACAGACCGGCTCCCGGCCGGTGGCTACGCTGAAGGTGGTGGTCTCCACCTACAGGTTCTCGCCCAGGAAGATCTCGGAGACGGAGCTCTCCATGAAGATGGCCTCGATCGCTTCGGCAACGATGGGGGCGACCGAGAGCACCTTCAGCTTGTCGAACCCGGCCGCCTCCTCCGGCACCGGCATCGTGTTGGTCAAGACCACCTCTTCGATCGGAGCGTTCTTGAGCCGATCGACGGCCGGCGGCGACAACAGACCGTGGGTGGCGACCACCATCACGCTCTCGGCTCCCTTCTCCCGCAGCTCTCGGGCGGCGTTCACCACCGTCCCGGCCGTATCAACGATGTCGTCGACGATGACCGCGTGCCTGCCCGCCACCTTGCCGACCACGGCCAGGGCCGCCGACACGTTGTGCTCGTCGGGCTGACGGCGCTTGTGGATGAAGGCGACGTAGGCGTCGAGATGGCGGGCGAACTTCTCGGCCCGCTTCACCCCGCCGGCGTCGGGCGACACGATGGTCGTGGGGCCCTCGATCCGGTCACGAAGGTACTCGGTGAGGATGGGCAGGGCGGTGAGATGGTCGAACGGATCCGAGATGAAGCCCTGCAGCTGGCCGGTATGGAGATCGACCGACACGATCCGGTCGGCCCCGGCGGTGACGAAGAGATCCCCCATCATCCGGGCGGTGATCGGCTCGCGGGGAAGAACCTTCTTGTCCTGCCGGGAGTAGCCGAAGTAGGGAACGACCGCCGTAATGCGTCGGGCCGACGCCCGTTTGAGAGCGTCGATGGTGACCAGCTGCTCCATGATGTGGAAGTTGATGGGGTCGCTGTGGCTCTGCATCACGAAACAGTCGGCCCCGCGCACGCTCTCGGTGGGACGTACATAGATCTCACCGTTGGCGAACACCGAACGATGGAGCCCGCCGAGAGCGACCCCCATCAGCTCGGACACCTCGGCCGCCAAGTCGGGATTGGCGCCCCCGGTGAACAGCATGAGCCGCTTGCGGCTCACGACTTCCATGTCTACCCCTCCGCCTTCTTCCTCCGTCGGGCAGCGTAGCCGGGGATCTCCTGCTGCGGGCTCCGCTCGATCGCCAGCGCCCCGGGCGAGACGTCCTCGCTGATCACCGATCCGGCCCCGGTGACGGCGTCCTCGCCGATCGTGACCGGTGCCACCAGCATGGTGTCGGACCCGACGAAGGCCCGCTCGCCGATGACGGTCTTGTGTTTCTGGAACCCGTCGTAGTTGCAGGTGATGGTGCCGGCGCCGATGTTGGCCCCCGCCCCGATCTCGGCGTCGCCCATGTAGCTGAGATGGGGAACCTTGGCCTTCTCCCCCACCACCGTGTTCTTGGTCTCTACGAAGGTACCGGCCTTCGCTCCCCGCCCCAGGACCGTGCCCGGCCGCAGGGAGGCGTACGGGCCCACCTCGCACTCCGGACCGATGGCGGCCCCGCGTACCACCGAGTACCAGACGTGGGCGCCTTCGCCGACCTCGCTGTCAACTACGAAGGCGTCTGGACCGACCGACGCCCCCGCCCGTACCCGGGTGGCGCCCTCCAGGTGGACGCCCGAGTAGAGACGGACTCCGGGTTCCAGCACCACCTCGGCTGAGATGAAGAGGTTGTCGGCGTCCTGGACCCACACTCCTTCTCTCATCCACCGGGTGGTGATCCGCCTGCGCATCAGCCGGGCGGCCTCGGCCAGCTGATCGTGGTTGTTCACACCGAGGATCTCGTCCTCCGTCGCTTTGAGGGCGCCGAGCGAGTGACCGGCCTCGGCCAGGATGGAGATGACGTCGGTCAGGTAGTACTCGCCCTGCACGTTGTCGGTCTTCAGCTGCTGGAGCGCCGCCGGCAAGAGATCGCCGGCAAACACGTAGACCCCGCCGTTGACCTCGTTGATGTTGAGCTGGCCGGGAGCGGCATCCTTGTGCTCGACCACCCCCACTACTCGATCCCAGCCATCCCGGAGGATGCGACCGTAGCCGGCCGGGTTGGCCACGTCGGCGGTGAGCATGGACACCGCCGCCGAGGTGCGGCGTTGCAGCCGTGCCAGCAGCTCCAAGGTCTCCGACCGCAAGAGGGGGGTGTCGCCCGGCAGCACCAGCACCGCGTCGCCGGAGGCGTCGCCCATCGCCTGCAGGGCGGTGAGGGTGGCGTGCCCGGTGCCGAGCTGCTCCTCTTGGATGCAGGTTTCGATTCCCCCGCCCAACGACTCCTCCACCGCTTCGGCTCCGTGCCCGATCACCACCATGATCTGGTCGGGTGACACCGCCGCCACGGCGTCGACCACCCACGAGATCATCGGTCGCCCCGCCACGTCGTGTAGGACCTTGGGCAGGGTCGATTTCATCCGGGTTCCCTGGCCGGCCGCCAGGATCACCGCTCGCAGAGCCACGGCGGTCCTCCTCATGTCGGTTGGCGCTGGGGGGACAGGACTCGAACCCGTACTAACGGGACCAAAACCCGTTGTGCTGCCTGTTACACCACCCCCCATCTTCGGGTGGCACCGGCCCCACAGGGACGTCGGCGGCGGTCAGTTTACCGCCGGACTGCAGCCGCCCCTTGCGAGTAGGGAACCGCCGCCGCCGCCGCCCGCGCCTGGGCCGGCACGATCTCAACAGCTTCGGCCGATTCCCCCTCGTCGGCGAAGAAGGCGAACAGAGCCGGGCCGCTGCCCGACATGGCCACGGGCCGGCCCCATCGGTCGCTCAGCTCCGCCACCCAGTCGGCCAGCTCGGGGCGGAGCGCCACTGCCGCCGGGTACAGATCGTTGACCAGCGGGGCGTCGGCCCGCAACGAGGGTGGGACCTGGCGGCCGGCCAGCTCGGGACCCTGGGGACGGTCCAGGCGATCCCACCGCTGGTACACGGCACCGGTGGCCAGCTCGAACGGCGGTACCGCGATGGCCAAGGCGTAGTCGTCGACTGCTCGAGCCACCGGGGTGATCCGCTCGCCGTAGCCGGAGCCGTAGGCGGAACCCCCGCGCAGGAGGAAAGGGACGTCGGCTCCCACCTCGGCCCCCACCTCTTCCATCACCTCGTGGCCGACACCCATCTCCGCCGCTGCCAGGGCAAGGGCAGCGGCGGCATCACTGCTGCCGCCACCCAGCCCGGCCGCCACCGCGATGCGTTTGGTGAGCCGGAAGGCCAGACGAGGTCGATTGCGGCCCACCCGCCGGCGGAGGGCAGCGACCGCCTGCAACACCAGGTTGTCCTCCCCGTCCGGTAAAGCCGCCCCCGACACCTCCAGCTGGTCCTCTTCGGCCGTATCCACCTCCAGCGTGTCGAACCAGGTGACCGTCTGGAAGCGGGTGTAGATCGGGTGGAGCCCGCGGTGATCCGACTGCTCGACCCGGAGGAACAGGTTGAGCTTGGCCGGGGACTCGACCCACGATCGGCTCACGCCGCCTGCTCCCCCGCCAGTCGCAGGTACTGCTCGGGCGTCACCTGCTCGGCCCGGCTGGCCGGATCGACCCCGGCTGCGGTCAAGGTGCGGTCCGGGTCGGGAAGCAACCGCGACAGCGACGTCCGCAGCTTCTTCCGCCGCTGCCCGAAGGCGGCGGCGGCCAGTTCGATCGCCCGCTCCACCGCGTCGGGGTCGGCGGGCAAGCGTCGGTCGCCCACCACCACCGCCGAATCCACCGCCGGTGGCGGAACGAAGACCTGGGGCGGAACCGTGAAGGCTCGCTTGAGGTCGGCGTGGAGAGCCGCCACCACCGACGGGAGTCCATACGTACCGGACCCCGGCGAAGCCACCAGGCGGTCAGCCACCTCCCGCTGCAGCATCACCACGAACCGGATCACCGCCGGAGCGGTCCGGAGAATGGTCAGGAAGAGAGGTGTCCCGACGTTGTAGGGGAGGTTGGCCACCAGCCGCCAGCGGCCCTCCAAGGACTCGAAGTCGACCCGCAAGGCGTCCTCGAAGCGCACCTCGACCCCGCCGACCCCGGCGGTGACCTCGGCGACGATGGGCCGTAGGCGGGGGTCGACTTCGTAGCCCAACACCCGGTACCCGGCCGCCGCCAGGGCACAAGTGAGGGTGGCGGTGCCCACTCCCACCTCCAGCACCCGATCTCCGGGCGTGCCGCCCACCAGCCCGACGATCTTGTCGACGATGTTGGGGTCGGCCAGGAAGTGCTGGCCGAGGCGCTTGCGGGCTGCCAGGTCGTGCCGGGCCAGCAAGGCTCGAACCTCGGCGCGGGTTTGAGGCCGGCTCCTCACGAGCGGAACATCCGCACCGCGTTGGCGGTGGTCACGCTCGCCACCTCCGCCACCTCCACACCCCACACCCGGGCCAGGGCGGCCCCGACCAGGGCCACCCGGGCCGGCTCGTTGGGCTCCCCTTGGTGCGGGGGAGGCGACAGGTAGGGAGTGTCGGTTTCGACCATTGCCCGGTCCGGCGGTACCAGGGCCGCTCCCCGCCGGACAGTGTCCCCGGTGGGGAAAGCCACGGGACCGGCGAAGGAGAACATGACCCCGAGCTCGAGGAACCGGCGGGTCCAGCGGGGTCCTCCGGTCCAGCAGTGGAGAACGCAGCGGGGTCCCGCCTCCGCCGCCTCCACCAGCTGGTGGACCCGCTCGAAGGCGTCGCGACAGTGGACGATCACCGTCTTGTCGAGCTGAGCGGCCAGATCGAGCTGCCGGCGGAAGGCGTCGACCTGGGCGTCGGGGGGTGACAGATTGCGGTAGAAATCCAGCCCGGTCTCGCCCACCGCCGCCGCCGTCACCGCCAGC
>JBFGJL010000129.1:0-5332 GCA_041577235.1 Acidimicrobiia bacterium
GGTCATCCGCTCAGCCCCCGAACGCCCGGGTCACGAGGGCGGTCACCGCGTCGGTGGTGGCCCCGAAGACCAGCTTGGGGTACACGCCGATGGCGACGATGGTGAGGATCAGGGGCAGCCAGGCGGCCAGCTCGTACCCATCGACATCGTGGAACTCCTTGCCGACCCACTCGGCGGGTGGTTCTCCCAGGTTGACCCGCTGCAGCATCCAAAGCAGGTAGCCGGCCGTCAGCACGGTGCCGATCGCACCGAGCACCATGGCGGTGCGGAACACCCCCAGATCGAGTCCGTCGAGGGGGTTGTAGGCGCCCAGCAAGGCCATGAACTCGCCCCAGAAGCCGGCCAGGCCGGGGAGCCCGAGCGAGGCCATGGCGGTGAACCCGAGAATGCCTCCCATCACCGGCATCAGCTTGAGGTTGCCCCCGAGCCGAGACATCTCCCGGGTGTGGTAGCGGTGGCTGAGCGACCCGGCCAGGAAGAACAGCAGTCCGGTGATCACCCCGTGCGCCACCATGCCGATGATGGCGGCGTTGATGCCGACGGTGGTGAGGGTGGCGATCCCCAGCATGACGAAACCCATGTGCCCCACGGAGGAGAAGGCGATCAGCCGTTTCACGTCGGTTTGGGCGAGACACGCCAGGGAGCCGTAGATGATGCCGATCACCGCCAGCACCGCCAGCGCCGGGGCCCAGTTGCGGGCCTGCTCGGGGAGGATGGGCAGGGAGATGCGGACGAAGCCGTAGGTGCCCAGCTTCAGGAGGATGGCCGCCAGGATCACCGAGCCGACGGTGGGGGCGGCGGTGTGGGCGTCGGGGAGCCAGGTGTGGAACGGCCACATCGGCACCTTGACGGCGAAGCCCAGGAACAGGGCGCCGAACACCAGCCAGGCGAAGGTGCCGCTGAACAGGTCGCCGCGGGCGATCAGCTCGGGGATGTCGAAGGTCCGCACGGCTCCCCCGTCGCCGGATCGGAAATAGAGGGCGAGGAAACCCAGCAGCATGAAGGCCGAGCCGAACAGAGTGAACAGGAAGAACTTGATGGCGGCGTACAGCCGCATCTCGACCTGCCGCTCGAACCCGGGGAGCTTGCGGACGGTCCGGTCACCCCAGATGCCGATCATGAAGTACATGGGGAGCAGCACCAGCTCGAAGAAGATGAAGAACAGGACCAGGTCGAGGGCGACGAAGGTGCCGGCCATGCCGGTCGCCAGGATCAGCAGCAGAGCCAGGAAGGCCTTGGGGTTGCGGGGCTCGTCCCAGTGGTTCCAGGAGTAGATGATCGACAGGAAGGTCACGAAGGTGGACAGCACCAGCAGCGGCAGGCTGATGCCGTCGAGTCCGATGTGGTAGTTGGCGCCGATCGAGGGGATCCAGGACAGGGTCGTCTCGAGCTGGAAGGCCTCCGCCCTCCCGAAGTCGAACCGAGCGATGGCCACCACCGACAGCACGAACGAGGCCAAGGCGAAGACGAGGGCGATCGTCTTCTGGGCCAGCTCGTTCTGCTTGGGGGTGAGCAGCACGATCGCCGCTCCCACCAGCGGCAGGAACACGATCGAACTCAAGCCCCACCCGGTGTCGAACCACTCCATGTCTGACTGCCCTCCTCTAGGTGAAGATCACGAAACCGATCACCAGCAAGACCGCTCCGGCGACGAAGGCGGCGGCGTACTGCTGCACCTTCCCGGTCTGGAGATACCGCAGGGCGCCCCCGGCTCCGTCGGCGGCGGCGGAGATGCCGTTGATCGCATAGTCGATGCCCCGCTGGTCGAACCCTCCGTACACGATCGTGCCCAGACCCTTCACCAGCAGGCCGGTCCCATTGACGATCCCGTCGATGATGTAGTCGTTGATCCAGTTGATCGCCTGGGCGATCGGTCCCTTGAGGGGGGCGACCAGCCCGTACCAGTAGAGGTCGTCCAGGAAGTACTTGCGTTCCAAGAGCGGCCACAGCAGCGGGATCCGCACCCGGTCGCGGGCCAGTTGGGTCTCGGCGTCCCGGTAGTAGAAGAGATAGCCGAGCAGGATTCCCACCGTTCCCGCCACCACCCCGGCGAACAGGGCCAGGAGGTCGAAGCTCTCGGCATGGTGCTCGACGATGGCGTGACCCCGGGTGCCGACCCACTCGGAGAAGCCGGTGTAGACGCCGGGGATGTTGACCAGGCCGCCCACCGTGGCCAGTACCGCCAGGATCACCAGCGGCACCGTCATCACCCGCTCTGCCTCGTGCGGGTGGCCGTGGCCCTTGTACTCCCCGAAGAAGGTGAGGAACACGGTTCGGGCCATGTAGAAGGCGGTGACGAAGGCTCCGGCCACCCCCAACCACATCACCGCCTGGTAGCCCTCGGCGTTGAAGGTGGCCAGGATCTCGTCCTTCGAGAAGAAGCCGGCCAGCGGCGGGATCCCGGCCAGGGCGAGAGAGCCGATCACGAACGTCCGGTAGGTGATGGGCATCGGCTTGCGCAGCCCCCCCATGTCGGTCATGTCGTTGGAGTGCACTGCGTGGATGACCGCCCCCGAGCCCAAGAAGAGGAGGGCCTTGAAGAAGGCATGGGTCCACAGGTGGAAGAGGCCGGCCGTGTAACCGCCCGCCCCCAGCGCCGCCACCATGTACCCGAGCTGGCTGACGGTGGAGTAGGCCAGGACCCGCTTGATGTCGTTCTGCACCACCGCCAACAGGCCGGCGATGACGAGGGTGATGGCGCCGATCACCAGCACCAGGGTGCGGGCCTCGTGGCCGATGCCCTCGAAGAGCGGGAACATGCGGGCGGTCAGGTACACGCCGGCCGTGACCATGGTGGCGGCGTGCATGAGGGCCGAGACCGGAGTGGGGCCGGCCATGGCGTCGGGCAGCCACACGTGGAAGGGGAACTGGGCGCTCTTGCCCATCGCTCCGATGAAGAGCAGCACCGCCCCCAACAGCGCCACCGAGACGATGGCGGTGTCGCCGTGCTCGGCGGCGTCGAGGATGTCGGTGATGCGGAACGAGCCCACCGCCACTCCCAGCACCAGGGTGCCGATGACGAGGCCGATGTCCGCCACCTTGTTGGTGTAGAAGGCCTTCATGCCGGCCGAGGAGTTGGCCGGATCCTCCCAGTAGTGGCCGATCAGCAGGTAGGAGGCGAGCCCCACCCCTTCCCAGCCCACGATCAGCTGGATCAGGTTGGGGGCCGCCACCAGCAGCAGCATGGAACCGGCGAAGAGGGTGAAGGCGGCGAAGAACCACGTGTAGCGGATGTCGCCCCGCATGTAGCCGAGGGCGTAGACGAACACCAACAGCGACACGGCCCCGACGACGAAGTACATCATGGTGGACAGCCCGTCCACCAGCCAGCCCCACTCGAAGACGAAGGTGTCGCTGATACGGGCGATCTCGACGTGACCTTCGTACACGACCCCCTGGGTGATGTTGAGGTAGAGCAGGGCGGCGGAGTAGACGAACACGAACCCGACCGCCCCCACCGCCAGCTCCGAGCCTTGGCGGGGCAGCCGCTTGCCGATGAGCACGATGCCGGCGAAGGCCAGGAAGGGCACCACGACGATCAGCCAGGCCCACTGGGCGAGGACGCCGCCGTCCCCGAACTCGCGGGGGGCCTCCACCAGCAGAGAAGCGAGCGTCACCATCGCATCAGATCGAGCTCGTCGACGTTGGCCGACGTGCGGTTGCGGAAGATCATCAACACGATCGCCAGCCCGATCCCCACCTCGGCGGCGGCCACCGTGATCACGAAGATGGCGAACACCTGCCCGGAGGCGAGGGAGTCACGGATGAAGGCCTCGAACGCCACCAGGTTGATGTTGACCGCGTTGAGCATCAGCTCGATCGAGAGCAACACCATCACCGCATTGCGGCGGGCGAGCAGACCGTAGACCCCGAAGGCGAAGAGGAGAGCCGCCAGCACCAGGAACTGGGAGACGATCACGCCGCTTCCTCCTCCTCCTCCGCCGGCGAGAGATCACGCCGGGCGAGGGTGATGCCACCGATCAGGGCGGCCAGCAGGACGAAGCTGACGATCTCGAAGGGAATCACGTACCGGCCGAGGAGGGCCTCTCCCAACACCTCGGTGCTGGTCGCCTCGCCGGGCATCTTCACCACCTGGTCCTCGAAGGCCGCCACCGAGGACCAGGCCATCAGCCCGAACACGGACAAGGCAGCGACGATGGCCGGCCAGCGACGGTCGTGGTCGAGGGCGGTCTCCTGGCCCATCGGCGCCCGGGTGATCATGATGCCGAACAGGAACAGCACCACCACCGCCCCGATGTACACCAGCACCAGCGCCCAGGCGACGAACTCGGCCGACAGCAACAGGAACAGGGCGGCCGAACCGGCCAGGGTGGCCACCAGGAAGAGAGCGGCGTGCACCACGTTGCGGCTGGTGACCACCCGGAAGCCGGAGAAGGCCACCGGCACCGCCAGCACCACGAACGCCCAGTTGCGGCCGTCGGCGATCCAATCGGCGAAGCTCATCCACCCTCCAGCGGTGGGGAGTCGGGAACGGTGGCCAGCCAGTCCTGCAGTCGGTCCATCGGATGGAGCATCCGGCCCATGTCGTATTCGGAGTACTCGTACTCGGGGCTCCAGAACAGAGCGTCGAACGGGCAGACCTCGACGCAGATCCCGCAGTACATGCAGAGGGCGTAGTCGATGTCGAAGCGGTCGAGGGTGGACCGCACCCGCACCCGCCCGCCGGGTTTGTCGGGCGGCTTCTCCTCCTTGTGGCCCTCGATGTAGATGCACCAGTCCGGACACGACCGGGCGCAGAGCATGCAGACGGTGCAGGCCTCCTGGTCGAGGGCGATCACCCCCCGCGCCCGCGGGACGGGTGTCTCCTTCACCTTGGGATAGTTGATGGTGACCGGGCGGGTGAAGAGGGTCTTGAGCGTCACCTTCATCCCCTTGAGCAGGCCCAACCCGGGCAGCGCGGGCATCTTCAGGGCCATCTAGAACACCACCTTCATCACTGCCGTCACCGCGATGTTGAGGAGGGAGATGGGGATCAGCCACTTCCAGGCCACCGACTGGAGCTGGTCCTCCCGGAAGCGGGGGAAGGTCCATCGGAACCAGATAATGAAGAACACCAGGAGGAAGATCTTGGCGGACAGGATCACCGGCCCCAACAACTCGGCGTCCAACCCCGGCAGGTAGTAGCCCCCCAAGAACAGGGTGCTGGCGATGGCGGCCAGGCTGAACATGTTGGCGTACTCACCGAGGAAGAAGAACAGGAAGCGGAAGCCGGAGTACTCGGTGAGGTAACCCATCACCAGCTCCGACTCGGCGATCGGCATGTCGAAGGGGATCCGGTTGAGCTCGGCCAGCGCCGCGATCATGAACACCA
>JBFGJL010000130.1:0-5331 GCA_041577235.1 Acidimicrobiia bacterium
CATAGGCCAGCAGCAGCGTGGCGTACGTCGCGAAGAAGGTGGGGAGCCGCCATCTCCCCAAGAACGACAGGTTGAGCAGCCACGGGATCAGGATGTAGGCGACCATGCTGACGTTGTCGATCCAGCCCCCGAACCTGGTGTGGGTTCCGTGCATGACCATCGACCCCGGGCCGAGGAAGGTGACCGCCGCCGCGTACAACAGGGCCACCGGCTGGTTGCCGACGAACAGGTTGGTGACCGGCCGGTTCCGGGTCGTGTCCCGGGCGAGCGCCGAGAACATGGCGAGTCCGGCGAGCACGAACCCGAGGTTGCCGAGAGTGTTGGCCGGCTCCCGCAACAAACCTCCGCTGACTCGTTCGCACCAGCGGGAGATCTGTCCGATCGCCTGCTCGTTGGCTGCAGGCGGGCCCCAGCCGATCGCCCCCAGCGCTGCGAATGCCGCCGCGAAGGCGGCCAGCGACACGACCGCAATCCGAAGGGGGGTCCAGGCGTTCCTCACTCCCGGGACCGTACTCGCCGAGGCATCGAGGGTCGCCGCCCGGAAGGCTCAATAGCCCGGCTTGGCCAGCAAGCCCAACTGGCGGACCTGCCGGTAGGCGCTCTGCGCCACCAGCCAGGCCGCCGCCAGGTAGGCGACCGACCCGGCCAGCGCTCCCGCCAGGGCCGCTCCCCGCACCTCGCCGGTGGCGAGGAAGGCCCGCATCGCCTCGAAGACGTGCGAGGTGGGGAGGGCCTTGGCCACCCACTGCAACCAGCCCGGCAGCACCGCCACCGGGTAGAACACGGCCGACACCGGCTGCAGCAAGAAAGCCAGCGACCAGGCGAGGACCTCGGCGTTGGTCCCGAACCGCAGCACCGCCGCCCGGATCAACAACCCGAGCGCCCACCCGAACACGACGAGGGTGACCAGGGCAGGCACCAGCACCGCTCCCACCGAGAGCAGATCGAACCCGAACCAGAGATCGGCGATCACCACCAGGAAGCTGGTTCCCACCGTCACCCGTGCCACCGAGAAGACCAAAGCTCCGGCCACGTACTCGGATTGGCGTAGGGGGGAGGCGTAGAGATTGACGATGTTGCGATCCCACATGTCGATCAGCTGGGTGATCGCCAGCTCCTGCTGGCTGCGGAACAACAGGTCCCACAGCAAGACCGCCCCCAGCAGCACTCCCACCCCGCCCGGAATGTTGGCGTCGGTGCCGGCCAGGTAGGTGGTGATGAAGCCCCACAGCACCACCTCGATCACCGGCCAGTAGAACAGCTCGAAGATCCGGATCGGACTCCGCTTCATCACGAACCAGTTCTGGAGGATGACGCCCCGGACCCGCTGCGGGCTCATGACCTCGCCTCGCGCGCCACCGTCAGGAACACCTCTTCGAGATCTCCCGCCCGGAACTGGTCGCGCAGCGTCGCCGGTGGAGCGTCGGCCACGATCCGGCCCTGCGACAGGAACAGCACCCGGTCGGCCATCCGTTCGATCTCGGGCATGTTGTGGCTGGTGATGAAGATGGTCGTGCCGTCATCGGTGGCGACAGCCCGAAGGATCCGGCGAGCCTCCTGGGCGTTCTCCGGGTCGAGGCTGGCGGTGGGCTCGTCGAGGATGAGCACCTTCGGTCGATTGATCGTGCCTTTGGCCAGGTTGACCAGGGTCTGCTGGCCACTGCTCAACGACTGCACCGGCTGAGAAGCCATCTTGCCCAGGCCGAAGAGGTCCACCGCCCGGGCGATCGCCGCCTCCGGGTCGGCCACCTCGTAGAGATCGGCATACACCCGTAGCACCTCCCGCACCCGCAGCCGCCAGGGGAAGGCGGTGTAGGACGCCACGAAGTTGGTAGGCCGGACCGCGACGGTGCGGTCGGCCACCACGTCGTTTCCCAGCAGCTCTACCGTGCCAGAGGTGGGAAGGGTCAGTCCCAGAAGACAATGGATGGTGGTGGTCTTGCCGGCCCCATTCGGACCCAGCAGCGCGCATACCTGCCCACGGGGCACCTCGAAGCTGACGCCGGCGACCGCCGTCTTCTCTTTGAACTGCTTGACCAGGTCGACCACCCGGATGGCGGGAATGGACATCCGATCAGGCTACAACCGGGCCGAATGAGGTTCGGTTCGTTTTCCGGCGAGCGGCTGCCGATGTCGGAAAGGGGGGAGAGTGACGCCATCCATCGACTCGGCCAACGTGGCCGGCGGTAGGCGGCGGAGCGGGTAGGGTCCGGTTGGCACACGGGAGCGAGGAGAGGGTGATGAAGGGCGTCGATCAGCTCCGGGGGGTCATGAAGCTGCAGGCGGTGGTGTTCTTCGCCTATGGAGCATCGTTCCTGCTGATTCCCGACTTTGCCCTGGACACCCTGTTCGGGTACGCCACCGACAGCTTTTGGCCCCGAGCGTTGGGTGCCGCCTTTCTCGGTATCACCTGGCTGGAATGGATCATCGCCGACCGGATCGAGTCGAACCTCGACCTGGTGGGGCCGTTCATGCTGATCCCGGGCGTGTACGTGGTGGTGTTCATCTGGGAGCGGGCGGCCGGCTCCTATCCCGGCACCGATGCCTTCTGGTGGATCAGCTTCGCGGTGTCGGCCATCTTCCTGGTGGTGGTGGCCGCCACCCGCTTCGGGGTGCGGCCGGAGTCGGCGTCGGAGGAGGCCACGGAGGCGTGAGCTGCCCGGTCCGGGCCCGGAGCGGCCGTCCGCACACCGCCCGGTTCCACCGCCGATGAGATCGATCGTCATCGCCAACTGTGGCGGGTTCTGGGGCGACGATCCCACCGCCGCCGGCCGTCAGCTGCGGGGCGGGCCCATCGACTACCTGGTCATGGACTATCTGGCCGAGGTGACCATGGCCATCCTCCACAAGCAGCGCGCCCGCGACCCCGCCAAGGGATACGCCACCGACTTCCTGGTGCAGCTGGCCGACGTGTTGGTGGAGGCCGTGGAGCGGAACGTCAAGATCATCTCCAACGCCGGCGGGGTCAACCCGCTCGCCGCCGGAGAGGCGGTGGCGGCTCTGGCGGAGAGGCTGGGGGTGGCCGATCGGGCGCGGGTGGGGGTGGTGCTGGGCGACGACATCTACCCACGGCTGGACGAGCTGCTGGCGGCAGGGGAGGAGTTTCGGCACCTCGAGACCGGCCGTCCGATCGCCGACATCCGGGATCGGGTGCTCAGCGCCAACGTGTATCTGGGGGCGGCACCGGTGGTGAGGGCCCTGGAGATGGGGGCCAACGTGGTGGTGACCGGCCGGGTGACGGACACGGGAGTGACCCTGGCGCCCATGATCCACGAATTCGGGTGGGCCGAACACGACTGGGACAGGATCGCCTCCGGAATCGTGGCGGGCCACATCATCGAGTGCGGACTGCAGGCCACCGGCGGCAACTTCACCGACTGGGAGAAGGTCCCGTCGTGGGCCGACATGGGCTATCCGCTGGTGGAGGCGAACGAAGACGGCTCCTTCGTGGTCACCAAGCACCCTGGCACCGGCGGGCTGGTCAGCCCCCACACCGTCACGGAGCAGCTGCTCTACGAGATGGGCTCCCCCGCCTACCTCGCTCCCGACGTCACCGCTCGCTTCGACTCGCTCAGGCTCACCTCCGACGGGGACGACCGGGTACTGGTGGAGGGGGTGCGGGGAGCCCCCCCACCGGAGAAGCTGAAGGTGTCGATCAGCTATCGCAACGGGTTCCGGGCGTTCGGCCGGCTGCTCATCTCCGGACCCGACACCCTGACCAAGGCCCGGGCGGCGGAGCAGATCTTCTGGGACAGCGCCGGGGGCCGCCAGCACTACCAGGAGTCGGCCAGCCGGCTGGTGGGGTGGGACGGGACCCACCCGCCCCTCCATCCCGAGCAAGAACCCAGCGAGGTGGTCCTGCAGATGGCGGTGCGGGACGACGACGAGGACAAGATCAACCACGACTTCGTGGCGCAGCTGGTCCCGAGGGTGCTCGGCAGCATCCCCGGCATCACCTACTTCGCCGACCTGGGGCGGCCCCGTCCCTCGGAGGTCATCGGCTACTGGCCGGCCCTGATCGGGAGAGAGGCGGTGCGGGTGCAGGTGATGGTCGGGCAGGACCGGGTCGAGCTGTCGACTGATCTCCCGGTGGGGCCTGGCCCTCCGGAATTCGTTCCCATCGAGGCGGCGGCGCCCTGGGTGCCCACCGGCACGGTCCGGCGGGTGCCGCTCTCCCAACTGTGCCTGGCCCGATCGGGTGACAAGGGTGACACGGCCAACATCGGGGTGATCGCCCGCTCCCCGGCGGTCTACCGGTGGATGCTCGACCACCTCGATGCCGACTTCGTCCGCGACCGCTTCGCCGGAGTGGTGCTGGGCGAGGTCGAGCGCTACGAGGTGCCCAACCTGCTCAGCCTCAACTTCCTCTTGCACGAGAGCCTGGGCGGGGGCGGGACCGGTTCCTTGTTGGTCGACGCTCAGGGCAAGACGTACGCCCAGTACCTGCTGGCGGCGGAGGTGGAGGTGGACGAAGGCCTGCTGGCGACCGTCTAGTCCCGTCTGGCCCACAGCCGGCGGGCGATGATCGAGCGCTGAATCTCGGAGGTGCCCTCATAGATGCGTGGCGCCCGCACCTCCCGGTAGAGATGGGCGAGCAGGTGGCCCTCCTCCAGTGCCACCGCCCCGTGCACCTGGATGGCGCCGTCCACCACGTACTGGGCAGTTTCGGTTGCATACAGCTTCGCCATCGCCGAGCGGAGGGTGACGTCGTCCCGCCCCTGGTCGTAGGCGGACGCCGCCTCGTACACCAGCAGCCTGGCCGCCTCGGTGCGGGTGGCCATGTCGGCCAGGCGGTGAGACACCCCCTGGAAGTCGGCGATGGGACGGCCGAACGCCTCCCGCTCGGCGGCGTAGGCCACTGCTGCCGCCAGGGCGGCCCGGGCCATACCCACCGCGAAGGCGCCGACACTGGGGCGGAACAGGTCGAGGGTGGTCATCGCCACCCGGAACCCCTCGTTCACGTCGCCCACCACCTGCTCCGGACCGACCGGCACTCCATCGAACCGCAGGCGCCCCACCGGGTGGGGAGCCAGCAGGGTGAGATGGTCGCCCTCCAGGCCGGGACTGTCACCCGGCACGGCGAAGGCGGTCACCCCCCGGGCCCCCGCGCCGGGGGTGGTCCGGGCGAACACGGTGTAGAGGTCGGCATCGGGGGCGTTGGAGATCCACAGCTTCTCGCCAGTGAGGCGATACCCGTTCCCGTCCCGCTCGGCCACCAGGCCCAGGTTGGCGGCGTCGGACCCGGCCCCGGGCTCGGTGAGTGCGAAGGCCGCCACCAGCTCCCCCGATGCCACTCCGGGTATCCAGCGACGGGCCTGCTGGTCGGAGCCG
>JBFGJL010000131.1:0-5322 GCA_041577235.1 Acidimicrobiia bacterium
GACCGGGCCCGGGGGGACGAGTGGGCTTCCTGGTGCCGGCGACCACCGAGGTGCCGGTGGCCGGCTGACTCCTCAGGGGGGCCGCGCCCGTCGCCAGCCGACCAGCGCCACCACCGTCCCCACCAGCACTGCCAGTCCGTACCAGACCACCGGTCCGCCGGCCAGGGAAGGACGGAGGGGCTGGGTGACCCAGCGGGCGCCGGCCGCCACCACCAGAGCGGCCCCGGCCAGCGTCCCGGCCGGCACCTGCCGCCCCCACAACCACAGTCCCCCCGCTCCCAGCAGCAGGGCGGCATACAGCTCCACCGGGTGACGCGTCACCTGGCTCCCGGGCAGCGACCACGCCCACGGGAGGTCGGAGGCGGTTCCCAGACAGGCCTGCCGAAAGAGGCACCCGGCCTGCCACCCCGCCAGGCCGAACAGGATGGGGGGCGCCAGGGCGTCGAGAGACCGGAACAGATCGCGCCGGAACCACCATGCCAGAGCCAGCAGCGCCCCAGCCGAGGCAAACCCCGTGTCGACCCCTCCTCGCACGACCAGCAGATCGCCGGGACGGGTGATCGGATTCACCCCGGCGACAGCCATGGCGGCGAGCCGTCCACTCGCCAAGCCCACCAGGACCGCCCCCATCAACCGGTCGAAGGCGTGGGGGGGCAGGTGGGGCCGCCGCCAGCGCAGAGCCAGACCCATCGTGGCCACCCCGGCCAACGCTGCCCACAGCAGGGAGAATTCCATCAGCGGCGGAGCAACTCGTCGATGTTGAGCGCCAGGGTCCGCTCGTCGATGACGCCGTTGTGCCGGCTTAGGACCTCTCCGCCCGGCGCCACGAAGTAGGTGATGGGTACGCCGACGCCGCCCAGCAAGCCGGGGACCGTGCGGTCACGGTCGAAGTAGTTCTCGTAGGTGATGCCGAACTCGGCGACGAAGGCAGCCGCCGCCTCCTGGGCGTCCTGCACGTCCACCCCGATGAATCGGACGCGGTCGCCGAATCGGTCGTGAGCTGCGACGAGCAGCGGTGCCTCCGAACGGCAGGGGAGACACCACGAGGCCCACACATTGACCACTGAGGGCCGGCTGGAGCCGGCCAGGATCCGGGAGAACTCGGCGGCCGAGGTGACGGGCAGAGGCTCGGACGGCTCGGCCGCAACGGGCGCTCGGCAGCCGGCCAGGGCGACCGCGAGTAGCAGTCCAACCGCAAAGGCCGGCCGATGGGTCATCATGGGCTGCATTGTGCCGCACTCAGGACCCTGCACCGGCGGCCGGTGGGCGTGGCCGCCGGTCATCCGGCCAGGCGGCGGGGATGGCGGCCGGCGCCCACCCCGAGGGGAACCGACTGTCGGTGCCGTTCGACGGGGTGGCCGGGCGACCACCGGGGCGGCAGCGGACGCAGCCGGGCTCCGGCCAGCAGGTCGACGGAGACGGTCGCGCCGGTTGGGTGGGCGGTCATCACCCCCTGCTCGATGACGGTGACGGCACCCGGGCCGATGACCCGCAGTTCGTCCGGCCAGCCCACCAGCCCGGTCGATTCGTCGAGACCGATGATGCCGAGGCCTCCCAGACGGTGAGCCAGCCGGGGGGCCCACCGTTCGGCTCGGAACCGATCGAAGTGGGGAGCGGCCACGTAGCCGTCGAGCAGCCCCAGGCCCGGGATCGGCTCGAGCGGGTTGGGGGGATAGAGCCGGATGCGCCATTCGAACATGGCCATCGCTCCCGCCTAGGATCCGGTCACGGCGGCGCCGGCCATCCATCTCTCCCACATCGCGTCCAGCACCGGAGACAGGGCGAGGCCGGCCACCAGCTTGTTGGGATGCCCACCGGGCAGCACGATGATGTCGGCGGCGGCGGTCGCCACCAGCGCCCGCTCCACTCCGGCCCCGTAAGGGGTGGCCCCGGTCACCCTGGCTCCGAGCCGGCTCCAGTAGTTACGAGCCAGGGCAGAGGTGGGGGGGCGCTGCCCTCCGCTCGAAGCTGCCGGCAGGACCACCACGTTGGGAACGGTGGCCCCCACCAGGTCCATCAAGCGGCGGTCGAAGGCCTCCCCACCGGGCCGGTGCTCGAATCCTCCCAGCAAACCGATCGGTCCATAGGCGGTCATGATCTGCTCCGTTCAGGTGCGATTCGGGGGCGGCGCAACATCTGCAACGCCAACGGAAAACCGGCGGCGACCGGCAACCAGTACGACAACAGCCGGTAGCCGAGCACGGCCAGCACCGCCACCGCCGGGGGGACGCCGAAGGCGGTGTAGGTGACCGCCAGCGACGCCTCCAGCACCCCCAGCCAACCAGGGGTCAGCTCCGGCAGCGCCTGAATCAGGTTGGCGAGTCCGTACCCGACCAGGAGGGCTCCCAGCCCCAGGCGATGCCCGAAGGCGGCGAACATGATCGAGAGGGTGGCGGCGTCGAACGTCCAGCCGGCGGCGGCCCACAGCGACACCTTCACCAGGGGCCGTCCCCGCCCGGCCACCACCGTTTCCAAGGTGGATCCGAGCGAGCTGCCGGCGAGTCCGAACTGGGCCGACCACCGCTCCGAGAGCTCCGCCAGCCGGCTCCGGGCCCGGGGGTGGCCAACGGCCCACACTGCTCCGGCCCCCAGCGCCAGCAACACCGCCGTGACCACTCCGGCCGCCAGCGTATACCCTCCGGTCAGCGCTCCGGCGGCGTGGGCGACGGCGGTGCCGGCGAACACCACACCGCTCAAGGTGAGCATGGACAGCCACCAGGAGATCAGCATGGAGGTGATCGTCACCGCGGCCGGGTTGCCCAGCGCCATCAGCTCGCGGGCGGCGAACACCGAACCGGCCGCCCCCCCACCGGGGAGGATCCGACTCAAGGCGAACGCCCCCATCGATACCCGCAAGGCTTCGCCATTGCCGGCCCGGCCGCCCAGCGCCATCAGCGACGTGCGGTACACCTGGGCCAGGCTCCACATCCAGGCGATCTCCAAGACCAGACCGGCGGCGACGTGTCGTCCCCGCCCATCGGAGAGCTCCCGCAGGGTGCGGCCGACATCGGCTCCGCCGCTTCGCATCAGCCGGGCGACGAAGAAGAGGGAGACGGCCATCGCCAGCCACCGCAGGACGGTGCCGGGCCGCACCGCCTTGCGCCCCCCGTCCATGCTGGTGGGTCGGTCGCTCATGGTGGCCAGATTGGGCGACTCCCGCCCCGATGAGAATCCGGGATCATTCCCATGAACCGGAGCGAGGTCGACACCGCTCGTCGGGTGGTTGGTCGGTTGCGCCCGCTCGTGGGGAGTCATGCGCCGTCCTCCTGTGACTGTTCGCCGAAGGTATGAGCCGAGGTCTCCACCGTCATCCCCCTCTGATAAGCTTGGCGAGTCCTACCAAAGGTGTGCGACAAAACCGCCCGAGTTGTACGGCCGGCGCGCAGATCGCTGAGGTGGGGTCGGAGGGAGGCGGGGCCCGGACGAGACGAGGGTCAGGAGCCGGGGGTGACCAGGCCCGTCTCGTAGGCCGCCACCACCAGCTGGGCTCGATCCCGGGCGTGCAGCTTGGTCATGACGTGGCTGACATGGGTCTTGGCAGTGGCGGAACTGATGAAGAGCTCCTCGGCGATCTCGTCGTTGGCCAGGCCCTTTCCGACCAGCGTCAACACCTCCCGCTCGCGCTCGGTCAGGTGCCGGAGCGGGCCATCGTCCAGCGGCCCCGGGATGGCACGCTCGGCGAACTGGGCGATCAGACGCCGGGTCACGCTGGGGGCGAGTAGCGCATCGCCTGCGGCCACCACCCGGATGGCGGCGATCAGATCCTCGGGCGAGATCTCCTTCAGCAGGAAGCCGCTGGCCCCGGCCCGCAGGGCGGCATGGACGTTCTCATCGAGATCGAACGTGGTGAGGATCACGATGTGGACGTCACTGCAATCGGGGTGCTCGGAGATGCGGCGGGTGGCCTCGATGCCGTCCATGCGAGGCATGCGGATGTCCATCAACAGCACGTCGGGACGCTCGGCCAGGGCGAGGTGCACCGCTTCGAAACCGTCGGCCGCCTCTCCGACCAGCAGCATGTCCTGGGCGTGGGCGACCACCGCTCCGAACCCGGTCCGGATCAGGGCCTGGTCGTCGGCGATGGCCACCCTGATCATGGGGCCGGATCCTCGACTCGTTCCGTCGGCAGAGTGGCAGACACCATCCAGCCGCCGTCGGCGGTGGGTCCGGCCGAGCTGTGACCCCCGTACAGCGAGACCCGCTCGCGGATGCCGATCATCCCTTGCCCGTCGGCTCCGGTCGACACCAACGGTCGCCCGGCCCCGTTGCGCACCGCCACCCCGATCTCGTCGGGCCCGACTGTCAAGTGGACGGTGGCCGGCACCGTACCGGCATGTTTCAGGGCGTTGGTGAGGGCTTCCTGCACGATCCGGTACACCGCCAGGCTCTGACCGGGTGGCACCGCTCCGAGGTCCCCGTCGATCCGGAGCGAGACAGGAAGGCCGGAGGCGGCGAACTCCTCCATCAGGTGTCCGAGGTCGTCCAGCCCCGGGGCGGGGGCGAGGCTGTCGGGTGCGTCACCCTCTTGCCGCAGCGCTCCCAGCAGCCGGCGCATCTCGACCACCGATCGGCGGGCGGTCCGCTCGATCGCTTCCAGCACCGACCTGGCGGCGGGTGGATCGGTGTCGATCGTCAGCCGGCCCGAGCCGGCCAGGACGGCGATGAGGGTCATGCCGTGGGCGAGCACGTCGTGCAGCTCGCGGGCGATCCGCACCCGCTCCGTGGTCACCGCCAGGCGGGCCAGCTCGTGCCGGGCCTGCTCGAGTTGATCGGCTCGAGCTCGCTGCTCCGCCGCCGTCATCTGCAGGTGGCGGTGGCCGGCTCCCAATGCCCAGGCCCCGACGATCATCAGGGCGATGAACGCCACCCCGGTCGACACGTTCAGTCGCAGGCCGCTGGCCGCCCAGCCGGCCACCAGGGTCAGCTCGGCCGCCGCCAACGCCGCGATCCCGGTGAGGCGGGAACGCAGTTGGGCGACGGTGAAGATCGACACCAGAACCGCCGGACCCAGGAAGATGGCCGGCAGGCCGGTGGTGGCGTAGAGCAGGCCCGTTCCCAGCACGGCGGCGTGCACCACCACCGGCCAAGACCTCCGGAAGACCAGAACTCCCCCGTGCGCGGCGGCCAGACTCAATACCACCGGTCGCAGCGACCGATCGAAGGGGGCCGCGAAAAGCGCTTCCAGGGTGAGCGACATCGCCACCCAAGCCGAGATCCCGGCCAGGGCCAGATCGAAGGAGAGGGCCAGCCGGCGGCGGCCGGGACTCGACCAGCGTGCCACGTTCGTCCCTTGCACGCTAGGCGGCGGTCGCGACCCTCGCC
>JBFGJL010000132.1:0-5322 GCA_041577235.1 Acidimicrobiia bacterium
CGAGCCAGGTGAAGAGGTAGAAGGCGGCCGGCACCACGAAGAGCAGCGAATCGAGCCGGTCGAGGATGCCGCCATGGCCGGGAAGGACCCCGCCCATGTCCTTGACCTGCAGTAACCGCTTGATCATCGATTCTCCCAGGTCACCCAGCAGACCGAACAGAGCCGCCACCCCGCCCAACACCAGACCGCTCACCGTGTCGAGCGGGTCGAACCAGGGGACCGTCCCCAGCACGCCGCCGATCACCGCCGCCGCCACGATGCCACCCAGCACTCCTTCCAGGGTCTTCTTGGGCGAGAGCCGAGGGGCGAGACTGGTCCGTCCGATCGACCGGCCGGTGAAGAAGGAGGCCGAGTCGAACACGGCAGTCACCACCACGATGGCCAAGATCAGAGCGACCGCCCGGTCGGAGCGCTCGATCGGGATGGCAAATGCCAGCAGCCCCACCCATACCGCCCCCAGCAGGGTGAGAGCGGCGTTCTCGAGCGGGTCACGCCGGGGGACGACCGAATAGAACAGCAGCAGGACCAACGCAGTCCGGCCACGGCCCCGCCGATGGCGGCCGGGCCGCCGATCCTCCCGGCGACCATGATCCCCGCCAGGCCCAACAAACCGAGCAGGGACATGGGCACGAAGCCGCGACGGCGCAACACGGCGTAGAACTCTCCGACCGCCACCGACCCCAACACCACCAACAAGCCAACGAACCACCAGCCGCCGGCCCAGAGGGCGGTCACCAGCAAGGCCACCAGTACCACCGCCGTCAGCACCCGAACCGGGAGGTCGGAGGGCCCGCGCTGCTCCTCTTCCGCCACCGGACGACCGATCACGTCCTCGAACCCGACCAGCCCGGTCCCCACGCCCGGCATCGAGGCGGCTACAGCTTGCTGCTCATGCTGCTGCTTGGCCGCTTCCGCCACCGAGCGGGCCAGGCCCTTGTACTCCTCGGTGGTAGCGGCGACGTAGTGCTCATGGGTGAGCTCGTCCAGCGAGTCGTCGGCTCCTTCCGGCTCGTCCCGGGTCGGGTCGGCATCGGGCTGGACCGGATCGAAGTCGAACGGACCGGGGGAGGTGCCGGCCGGGGGATCTTCCTCCGATCCGGCCGGCTCGGACCGGTCCCAGGCCTCGGTGCGGCCCGCCCCCGGTGCTCGGTGGTCGTCTCCGCCTCGGCGGTCGCTCTCACCGAGCGAGGGGTGCCCTCCGCCGGGGAACGGCACGACGTCGGCTCCGTCGGTGAAGTCCTCTTCGGGGGGCGGTCGCCGGTCGTCACCGTCCATCGTCACACCTCGAGGAGCTCTTGCTCTTTGTGTTCCATCATCTCGTCGATGCGGGCGATGTGGCGATCCGTCACCTGCTGCAGGTCCTTCTCGGCCCGGTGGATGTCGTCCTCCGAGATCTCTCCCTCCAGCGACTCGATGTCGTCCTTGACATGACGCCGGATGTTCCGCACCGCCACCCGAGCGTCTTCACTCATCTGGCGCACGAGCCGAATCAGCTCTTTGCGTCGCTCTTCGGTCAGGGGCGGAAAGGCCAGCCGCAGGACGGTGCCGTCGTTGCTGGGGTTGAGGCCGAGATCGGAAGCCCGGATGGCCTTCTCGATGGCGGCGATCGCCCCTTTGTCGTAGGGAGACACGACCAGCAGCCGCGGCTCCGGCACCGCGAACGAGGCGAGCTGCTGGAGGGGGGTGGGTGCCCCGTAGTAGTCGACGGTGACCCGGTGGAGGATGGCCGGATTGGCCCGTCCGGTCCGCACCGTGGCAAACTCCGACTGGGCGTGCTGGATGGCCTGGTCCATCTTCTGCTCGGCATCGGCCAGCAGGTCGCTGATCATCTCGCCCTCCTGTCAGTGGACCAGAGTTCCTATCCGCTCACCTCGCACTGCCTTGACGATGTTGCCGTGAACGGTGATGTTGAACACCACGATCGGCAAACCGTGGTCCTTGCACATGGTAATGGCCGTCGAGTCCATCACCCGTAGACCTCGGGACAGCACCTCCATGTAGGTCAGCTCCGAGAGGAGCTTGGCGCCGGGATTGGACTGCGGGTCGGAGTCATACACGCCGTCGACGAGCGTCGCCTTCAGGACCACCGAAGCCCCGATCTCGACGGCTCGCAGGGCGGCGGTGGTGTCGGTGGTGAAGAAGGGATTGCCCGTACCGGCCGCCAGCACCACCACCCGGCCTTTCTCCAGGTGGCGGATGGCCCGCAACCGGATGTACGGCTCGGCCAGCTGCTGCATGGTGATGGCGCTCTGCACGCGGGTGGCGACTCCGGCCTTCTCCAGCGCGTCCCGCAGAGCCAGCCCGTTGATGACGGTGGCGAGCATGCCCATGTAGTCGGCGCTGGCCGGGTCCATCCCGGACGCCGCCGACGACACCCCCCGGAAGATGTTGCCGCCCCCTACCACCACCGCGATCTCGGCTCCCTCAGCGTGGGCTTCGACGATCTCGGAGGCCACGCGCTGGACCGTCTTGGGATCGATGCCGTAGCCGAGGTTGGGATCGGCGAACGACTCACCCGACAGCTTCAGCACCACTCGGCGGAAGGCGGTCTCAGCCAACGATCACCCCTCTCCGATCGCCAGCCGGGCAATCCGGCGTACACCGATGTTCTCGCCCATCCTGGCAGCAAGCTGCTGGATGAGGTCGCCGACCGTCCCGTCGAACTTCTCTTTGTTGACGAAGGGCTGCTCATACAGCACGTGCTGGCGATAGAAGGCGTTGAGCCGCCCTTCGACGATCCGGGGAATCACATCGGCCGGCTTGCCCTCGTGGTCGGCCTGCTTGGCGATGATGGCCGATTCGTCGGCGATGGTGGAGGCCGGCACGTCTTCCCGTCGAATCCAATCGGGGCGGGACCATGCCACGTGCATGGCCAGATCCCGGGCCGCCTCCTGGAACTCGGGGCTCTTGGCGACGAAGTCGGTCTCGGAGGTCAGCTCCACCAGCACCCCCACCACCGCCCGCTCGGACTGGAAGTGGAGATAGGAGCCGATCGTCCCCTCGTTCGCCTCCCGGTCGGCCCGCTTGGCGGTGGCGGCGAGTCCCTTCTCGCGCAGCTGCTGGAAGGCGGCATCGAAGTCTCCTCCCGTGTCGGCGAGGGCCTGCTTGGCGTCCATCATGCCCACCCCGGCCTCCATCCTGAGGCGCTGGACGTCTTTGGCGGTGAAATCTGCCACGGTCCCTCCTGTCACTCGGCCGGCGACTCGACTGCGACCTCGGTCGTGGCGGCGACGGCCTCCGCTTCGGAACTGGTCTCCGGGGCGACGGCGGGCGTGTCCTGGTCGGCTCTGTCGGTGTCGGCTCCCGCGCCGACCTCCTCGGCCGCAGCCGCAGCCTGCTCGGGCCGGTCCTCTTCGGGTCGCTCGCCGTCCTTGCCCGCCATCTCCCGGCCCTCCCGGCAGGCGGCCGCCAGCACCGATCCGATCAGGTGGGCGGATCGGATGGCATCGTCGTTGCCGGGGATGACGAAGCTGACGGGATCGGGATCGCAGTTGGTGTCCACCAGCGCCAGAATCGGAATCTCCAGCCGCTCCGCCTCCCGAACGGCAGTGTGCTCGGCGTTGAGATCGACCACGAACATGGCGTCGGGCACCCGCCCGAGGGTGGCGACACCTCCCAGGTTCTGCTGGAGCTTGCCCAACTCACGCCGAAGCCGCAGCCGCTCCTTCTTGGGGAGAGCGCTCATCTCCCCCGAGGCCTCCATCCGCTCCAGCTCCTTCATGTAGAAGATCCGTTTCTGGATCGTCGAGAAGTTGGTGAGCATGCCCCCCAGCCAGCGGAAGTTGACGTAGGGCATCCCCGCCTCCATGGCGGCGTCGGCGACGGCCGATTGGGCCTGTTTCTTCGTCCCCACGAAGAGCAGGGTGCCACCGCCTGCCACCAGGTCGCGTATGTACTCGTAGGCGCGCTCCACCTGTTCGAGCGTCTGTCGCAGGTCGAGGATGTGAATGCCGTTGCGCTCGCCGTAGATGTAGGGGCGCATCTTGGGGTTCCAGCGCCGGGTCTGGTGGCCGAAATGGACGCCAGCCTCCAGCAGCTGCTTCATGGTGACAACTGCCACGTTGCTCTCCTTGCCGGTTGGTACCTCCGCTCGCCGGCCGGAAGACCCGGCAGACCCGTCGGGGTCGCCCTGTTCGGAGACGCGCTCCGACCGCGAGGACTCGACGAACGTGCGTGATGTGGGCCGGAGTGTACCAGTCGCGGGTCAGCGGTAGGTGGGCTCGGTCATTCGGTTGCGCAGGCTCATCACCGACTTGGTGTGAATCTGGCAGACTCGGGACTCGGTCACTCCCAATACCTCGCCGATCTCTGCCAGGGTCAGACCTTCGTAGTAGTAGAGGGTCACTACCAGCCGCTCCCGATCGGGGAGCCGGTTGATCGCATCGGCCAGCACCCGTTTCATCTCTTCGATCTGGAAAGCGGCTTCCGGATTGGCCCCGCGCGGGTCGGGTACCAGGTCGCCCATCGTGGCTCCACCCCGCTCCGGCGCCAGGATCTCGTCGAGGGCCACGAGCCCCAGCGTCGAGATCTCCGCCAGTGCGCCCTGCAGGTCCTCGACCGGCATGTCCATGTGCTTGGCGAGTTCCTCCTCGGAGGGGGAACGCTGCAGCCGGTGCTCCAGCTCCGCCAGCGAACGCTCGATCTCGCGGGCCCGAGCCCGAACCGAGCGGGGCACCCAGTCGAGCGCCCGCAGCTCGTCGAGGATCGCTCCTTTGACCCGGTTGATCGCGTAGGTCTCGAACTTGAAGCCTCGTTCGAGGTCGAACTTGTCGATCGCGTCGATCAGCCCGAAGATCCCGTACGAGACCAGGTCCGATTGTTCGACGTTGCGTGGCAACCCCACCCCCACCCGACCGGCGACGAACTTGACGAGTGGCGAGTAGTGGAGGATGAGACCTTCCCGTGCCTGCTCCTCCCCGGTGGCCTTGAACCTCTCCCAGAGATTCTGGACGTAGGCCTCGCTGGCTTCTTCAGGCACGCGGGTGGGTTCGCTCATAGGTCGCCTTGAGGTGCTGACGGGTCACGGCAGTGTAAATCTGGGTGGTGGCCAGTTCAACGTGGCCCAGCAGCTCTTGGACGGCACGGAGGTCGGCGCCTCCCTCGAGGAGGTGGGTGGCGAACGAGTGGCGGAGGGCGTGGGGAAAGGTACCGGCTCGCCGCCGAACCACCCGCCGTACCCCACGGGCATCGAGGGCGCCGCCCCGCGCTCCCACCCACAGCGCCCGGCCGGCCCGTTCACCGGCGAGGCGAGGGCGGGCCGACTGCAGGTAGCGCTCGAGGGCCCGGCGGGCCGGACGACCGAGGGGAACGACCCGTTCCCGC
>JBFGJL010000133.1:0-5318 GCA_041577235.1 Acidimicrobiia bacterium
CCTGGGCGGCGACCAGGAGGAGGGGGGGATGACCGCCCTCCGTCGGGCGTTGACGATCGGGGGGGTGGTGTCCGCCGGATTCCTGCTGGTGTTCGGTGTGACCGGAGCCCTTCTCGTGATCGGGCTGCGGTCGTTGGCGGCGGTGATTCCCTGGCTGGCGCTGTTGGTGGGGATCGGCTTGATGGTGCTGGGGGTGTTCTTCCTGCGGGGTCGCTACCTCAACCTACGCCTGCCCACGCTCGGCCGGATCAGCCGAGAACGGAACAGCCGGTCGGTGTTCCTCTTCGGCGTCTCCTATGCCATCGCCTCGCTGTCGTGCACGCTCGGGATCTTCCTCAGTCTGGTGGCCACCACCTTCACCCAGACCTCGTTTCTGGGTGGGCTGGCCGCCTTCCTCGCCTACGGAGTGGGGATGTCGATGGTGCTGCTGGTCATCACCATCACTATGGCTTTCGGTCAGGATGCGGTGGTGCGGCGGATTCGGGGAGCGGCCCGCTATGTGGACAAGCTCTCCGGCGTGGTGCTGATCGGCGCCGGCGGCTTCATCGTCTGGTACTGGGCGACGGTGCTGTCCTCCGGTGCCGACGTGCTGGGCGGAGCGAGCTCGGTGCGGTTCGTGGACCGGGTGTCGGCCGCCCTCACCGAATTCATCGGTGGGAACCCACTGTTGGTGGTGGCGGCGGCCCTGGTGATCGTGGCCGCCATCCTGCTCTACCTGGGGCTGGGCAGGGGAAGGGGGAGTACCGGGGCCATCGAGGAGAAGGTGTCCAGCGAGCGCTGAGGCGCTCAGCCGTTCGCTTCCAGCGCCTTGACCTTCTCGAGCCGGCGACGATGACGTTCCTCGCCGGTGAATCGGGCGGCGATGAAAGCCCGGACGATCTCCTTGGCCAGCTCCTCTCCGATCACCCGGCTCCCCACGGTGATGACGTTGGCGTCGTCGTGCTCGACCGCCTGGTGGGCGGTGTAGGTGTCGTGGGCCATGGCCGCCCGGATCCCCCGCAACTTGTTGGCGGCGATGGCGGCGCCGGCTCCGGAGCCACACACCACGATGCCTCGTTCCGCCCGGCCGTCGCGCACGGCCTGCCCCACCGCCGCCGCGAAGTCCGGATAGTCGACCGGGTCCTCATCGTGGGTTCCCAAGTCGTAGACGGCGTGGCCCTCCTCGGCCAGCAGCCGGGCAACCACCTCCTTCAGCTGGAACCCGGCATGGTCGGCGCCCACTGCGATCCGCACCGTTCCCCACCTCCGCTCGACTTTCGGTCAGGGTAGTGGCGGATGAGGGTCTGTTCGGGTCGTACACTGATCCGATCATGGGTGAGATCGTCGTGACCGGGGGAGCCCGCCTGCAGGGCTCGGTCTCGGTGCTCGGGGCCAAGAACGCGGTGCTCAAGGAGATGGTGGTGTCGTTGCTGGCGTCCGGACGCCATCGCATCTCCAACGTGCCCGGGATCCTCGACGTCTCTCTGATGAGCCGGGTGCTAGAGCACATCGGCGTGCAGTGTTCGTTCTCCGGCCATGAGCTGACCCTCGACACCCCCGAGGAGCTCCGACCGGAAGCTCCTTTGGAGCTGGTGCGGCAGATGCGCGCCTCCATCGTGGTCCTGGGCCCGCTCCTGGCCCGGTGCGGGGTGGCCCGGGTGGCGTTCCCCGGCGGGGACGACCTCGGCGCCCGGCCGATCGACATGCACATCGACGGGCTGCGGCGGATGGGGGCCGAGTTCCGGCTCGAGCACGGGGTCCTGATCGGCCAGGTGGACGGCCGGTTGCAGGGTGCCGACATCGAGCTCGAGTTCCCCAGCGTCGGCGCCACCGAGAACATCCTGCTGGCGGCGGCGCTGGCCGAGGGGACCACCGTGATCGCCAACGCCGCTCGCGAGCCCGAGATCGAGGACATCGCCCTGATGCTCTCGCTGATGGGGGCCAAGATCGAGGGAGCCGGAACCTCGACCCTGCGGGTGCGGGGGGTCGGCGAGTTGATGCCGGTCGAGCACCGGGTGCTGCCCGACCGGCTGGAGGCGGGGACGTACGCGGTGGCGGGGGCGATCACCGGCGGGGACGTCACCGTGGAAGCCTGCGTCCCCGACCACCTCCGTATGGAATTGCGCAAGCTGTCCGACGCCGGCTGTGAGATCGACCGGGGAGACGACTGGGTCCAGGTCCAGGCCCCCGCCCGACCTTGGGCGGTCGACTTCGCCACCCTCCCCTATCCGGGCTTCCACACCGACATGCACCCCCAGATGGTGGCCTTCCTGAGCGTGGCCGAAGGCACCTCGGTGGTCACCGAGAATCTCTACGACGCCCGCTTCCGCTATGTGGGCGAGCTGGCCCGCATGGGGGCCGACATCACCACCGAGTGGCAGCATGCCGTGATCCGAGGCGTGGAGCGGCTGTCGGGCTGCCCGGTGATCGCTCCCGACATCCGGGCGGGAGCAGCCCTGGTGCTGGCGGGTCTGCGGGCCGACGGGTACACGGTGGTGGGCGACGCCGCCCACATCGACCGGGGATACGAGGACTTCGTCGGCCGTTTGCGGTCGCTGGGCGCGGAGATCGAACGCCGTTCCGATGGGTGAGGCGGTCCTCACCCTTCTGCTGGTGGTCTCGCTCCTTCCCACCGGCCCGGCTCCGGCTCTGCAGGTGGATGAGACCGAGGGGGAGGGGCCGTCGATCCACGGCCGGGTGGAGCTGATCCCGGCGGAGGGAGTGACCTTGTCATGGGGCCGGCGCCAGTACGCCGGACGGCTCCAGGTGCGGGGGGCGTCCGACGGGCTGGTGCTGGTGGAACGAACCAGTCCCGAGGACTACCTGCTGGGCATCCAGGAGGTCCCGTTCACCTGGGATGAAGAGGCGTTGAAGGCCCAGGCGGTGGCTGCCCGCACCTACTTGGGCTGGACCCTGCAACGGGGACGGGCCGGGGCAGGGGCGACCTACGGCTTCGACATCTGTGCCACCGCCGCTTGTCAGGTCTACGGCGGTCTCGACCAGGTGCGCAGCTCCGACGGGAGACGCTGGGAAGAGGCGGTCCGGGCCACCGAGCACCAGGTGCTGCTCTACGAGGGAAGCCCGGCCCAGGCCCTCTACGGCTCAACCACCGGAGGGCGGACCCGGGCGGTCGAGGACGTCTTCACGGGCTCCACCCCCCGCCCCTACCTGGAGGCGGTTCCCTCCCCCGGGGAGGATTCGCCCTACGTGGACTGGGCGTGGATGCTGAGCGGCCGCCGGCTGGCCGACATCCTCGGGGAGGCGGGAGCGGTGGCGGGAGTCCTCGAAGACGTGTGGGTGGAGACCACCGATGACGGCACCGGCCCCTGGATGGTGGTGGTGGACGGTTCGGAGGGGCGTCGACGGCACACCTCATGGGAGTTCCGGGGGATTCTCAACCGCTACGGGCCCGAGCTCTATCCCGATCTCTTGCCGGCTCAGCGTCCCGATGGTCGCCAGTACCCCCAGGTGGTGCTCTCGCCCTCCTTCACGGTGGAGCGGGCCTGGCAGTTCCCCGAAACGTTCCGTTCCGGGTTCATCGAGGTGGACCTGGAGTACACGGTGGCCGGGAAGGGGTGGGGACACCTGGTGGGCATGAGCCAGTACGGGGCGAAGGCGATGGCCGACGCCGGCGCCGCCTACGGAGACATCCTCGCCCACTACTACGGCGGCCTGCGGCCGGTGACCGATCCCGACGCTCTCCCGGCCGAGGTGGAGGTGGGGCTCAGCTGGGGCGAGTCCGGCCTGTCGATCTCGGCCGATGGCCCGGTGGCGGTGGTGGCCGACGGGGAGACGCTGGTGGAGGAGGCGCTGGGGACATGGACCTTCACCAACCGGGCCGGTGAGGTGGAGGTCACCCCGCCGCAAGGATTCGGTCTGCCGCCCCGAATACGCGATCTGCCCGCGGTGATCGGTTCACCCGCCGGCCGGTCGGTGGTGGTGCGGGGGACTGTGTCGGTTGCGGCCGAGCTGCGGTTGGTGGTGTTCCGGGGCGGGACGGTGATCACCGAAACCGCTTGGACTCTGTGGGAACCCGGCGGTTTCGGCCTGGTGTGGGGCGCCGCCGGGGAGGCCGGCCCGGTGGCGCCCGGGGCCTACCGGGTGCTGGTGGAGGCCCGTTCCCCCGACGGGGAAGGGGACCGCTTCGCCACGGTGGTGATCGACGGCTGATGGCATTCGGGCCCTCCCTGCCTACACTGGGAAGGCGTCGCCCGCCGGCGGCGTTGATCCAACCGAGGTGACGATGAGCGACGAAGTGACCCTGACCGAGACTCCGGCCGAAGAGGTCGATCTGGCCGCCCTGGAGGCGACACTGGAGTACATCCGGCCGGCTCTCCAGGCCGATGGCGGCGACCTCATCCTGCTGGGAGTGGAGGGCGGCACGGTCAATCTGCAGATGGTGGGGGCGTGCGGCGGCTGCCCGCTCTCGATGGCGACGCTGAAGGCCGGCATCGAGCGCATCCTTCAAGATCGGGTACCGGGCGTCACCGAGGTCAACGCCACCTGAGCCCGTAGCGAGGCCGGGCCTAAGCTCCCGGCATGCTGTCCGGGGATCCTGAGGAGCTGGTGGAGGCGGCGCGGGCCGGAGATCGGCGCGCCATCGGGCGGTTGATCACGATGGTGGAAGAGGGCGATCCCGCCGGGTCGGCCGTCCTCACCCTCCTCTATCCGCAAGGGGGCAACGCCTATGTCGTCGGCTTGACCGGTGCCCCCGGCTCCGGGAAGAGCACCCTCACCGACGGGCTGATCCGCCACGCCCGCGCCGACGGGTCGACGGTGGGGGTATTGGCGACCGACCCGTCCAGCCCGTTCACCGGCGGTGCCATCCTCGGGGACCGGATCAGGATGCAGGATCATGCCTCCGACCCGGGGGTCTACATCAGGTCGATGGGGAGCCGGGGCCACCTGGGTGGGGTCTCCGCCGCCACCCCCAAGGCGCTGACCGTGCTCGACGGGCTCGGCCTCCCCTACCTATTCGTCGAGACGGTCGGGGTGGGGCAAGCGGAGGTCGAGATCGTGGAGTCGGCCGACACGACGGTGGTGATAGTCATCCCCGGCTGGGGTGACAGTGTCCAGGCCAACAAGGCCGGATTGCTCGAGATCGGCGACCTGTTCGTGGTGAACAAGTCGGATCGCGAGGGGGTGGACGACACCGTGCGGGACCTCCGGCAGATGCTCGAGATGGGGGGTGCTCGCTCGTGGCAACCTCCCATCCTGATGACCGTCGCCACCACCGGCGCAGGTGTGGGCGAGGTGTGGCAGGCGATCGGACGTCACCGGTGGCACCTCATCGACCACGACGAGCTGGAACCGGAGAGAGAGCTGCGACTGGAGCGGGA